>JARRPX010000055.1 GCA_037382465.1 Anaerolineales bacterium
CTGCCGGATCAGCAGCCGCGCGTGCTCGGCCACCGCTGCTCGCACGGCCTGTACTGCAACCAACTGCACGCGCCCACCTGCCAGTGGGCGGGGACGCTGCCGGGCTACGATCCCTTCCGCTAGTTCTCCATCGTACCGAGCTCGCCGCAATCGAATATCTTCTCATTGAAATCAATCGGTGCCCGCGATCGGCGGGCACCGTGTTTTTACGGGTTGGGAAATTATGCGGTCACTCAGATCACGCCGAGCTTGCGCGCCACTTTTTCGATGGCCAACAGCCCGAATTCGAGGTCGTCCTGCTCGTGAGCCGCGGAGATCATCACGCGGATGCGCGCCTTGCCGCGCGGCACCGTCGGGAAACCGATCGCCGTGGCGAAAACGCCCTCCTCGTACAACGCCTGACTGAACCGCTGCGCCAGAGGCGCTTCGCCCAGCAGGATGGGTGTGATGGGGGTCGTGCTCACGCCCGTGTCGAGGCCCAGGTTTTTCAGCTCGCGCTTGAAGTACTCCGTGTTCTCCCACAAGCGCTCGACGAGCTCGCTCGATTTTTCGAGCAGGTCGATGGCGGCGATGCAGGCGGCGACGTCGGGAACGGTCATCGCCGAGGAAAAGAGGAAGGGACGCCCGCGCTGGCGCAGCCAATCGACGATCTCCCGCTTGCCGGCGACGACGCCGCCCACCACCCCGAAGGCTTTCGAGAAGGTGCCCACTTCGATGTCAACCTTGCCGTGCAGGCCGAAGTGATCGACGATGCCGCGGCCGTGGCTGCCCAGCACGCCCTCGCCGTGGGCGTCGTCGACCATGAGCAGGAATCCGTTTTCGTCGGCCACGGCGAAGAGTTCGTCCAGGGGCGCCACGTCGCCGTCCATACTGAACACGCCGTCGGTGACGATCAGGGCGCGGCGGTAGTTCTCGGCGCAGTTATCTTCGATGCGCCGGCGCAGGTCGTCGGCGTCGCGGTGGGCGTAGCGGCAGATCGTGGCCCGCGAGAGCCGGCAGCCGTCGATGATGCTGGCGTGGTTGAGTTCGTCCGAATAGATGATGTCCTTTTTATCGACCAGCGCCGGAATGGCGGCCAGGTTGGCGTTGAAGCCGGATTGAAAGGTGATCGCCGCTTCCACACCCTTGAATTTCGTCACGCGGCGCTCCAGTTCGAGATGCAGCTCCATCGTCCCGGCGATCGTGCGCACCGCGGCGGGGCCGACGCCGTATTTGTCCAGGGCGTCGTGGGCGGCCTCGATGAGGGCGGGATGGTCGGCGAGGCCGAGGTAGTTGTTGGAGCAAAAATTGAGCACCTTGCGCCCGTCGACGGTGAGCCAGGCTCCCTGCGCGGAGTTCAAGGTGCGGATGTTGGTCAGCAAACCGTTGGCCTTGAGCGTGTCTAACGCTTCACGAATCCAGGACAGCTTGTCGGTTTTACTCATCGGGTTTCACCTCCCCCAGCATCTGTGTGCGGCCGGTCTTGCGAGTCGATCAAGTCGAGCTTTCGATCTCGCGAGAGTGATTTTATCGCTCTTTCCCGCCGCATGGCAGTGATTCGATCGGGAAGACGTTCGATGTAGGCCAGGCGCAGCGGGCGCCGGGCGCGCGTGTAGCGCGCCCCCCGGCCCGCGTTGTGGTCCCGCAGGCGCCTTTCGGGATCGGTCGTCCAGCCTGTGTACAGCGTCCCGTCCGAGCACTCCAGCATGTAGCAGTAGAATTCGGCCACGATCTCATTATACGGTTAGACACAGGGCGAGACCAAGGCCGGTGAAAACGGATTGGCGGCCGGCAGCGCGGCGTCAGCTCCGGCCTCCGGGCAGATTGAAACCGAACAGCTTCTCGATCGTACTGCGGCGTTTGGGCATCCGGCCGGGAGGCGCTTTCTTGTCGTCCGGTGCGCCACGCTGCCGGGTGGAAAGCCACTGGTCGCGCGCCGCGTTCGCAGCGGCGACGTATTCGCCAAGTGATTTTCCGCTTTCGTCGGCGAGCACGCCGTGGAGATTGTGCAGTTCACCGATGAAGTGGGCCAATTTGGCGCGCAGGATTTCGAGATTCAGGGCGTCGTAATCCCGCGAATCGTAAACCGGTTCTTCGCTGCAAAGTGAGGTGATGGCCGCGAATGTCGTTCCGGCCATACTCTGGATATCCCGCCAGTTCCCGGCCTTGGCCGCCTCCTGCAGTAGCGCCGCGCCGAGTAGTCTGGGCAGCCACTCGACGGTGGCGGCAATTCCGTCGTGTTCGTGGGCGTCGATGAAAATCGGCGCCGCACCGAGCAGCCTGGCCAGGTCGAGGCCGGCCGACACGGTTTCTTCCGAACCGTCTTTCGGCACGGCGATGGCCAGCAGGCCGTTTTGGAACAGATCGACCCTGGGCTGTTTTCGTTCTTCCGGTGAGGCGCTGAAAACGTGCGGCCCGATGATCGGGGTTGCCCCCAGATAATGGCGGTCGGCCGGCAGGGATTCCTCGGCCCAGCGGATGGCCGTGGACCGCGTCGGCGTGGTGTCGATGAGCAGCCCGCCGGGTTTGAGCCTCTTTCCCAGCATTTCGAGATAGCCGTGCAGGGCGGCGGGGGGAACGTCGAGAACGATCGCATCCGCCGATTTCGAGGCCCTGCCCGGGTTCGATACCAGTCGCTGGACGGCGCCGAGTTCTTTTGCGCGCCGTGCGTTTTCACCGACGGGGTCGTGACCGATCAGCACGATCTCCGCTTCGGAGCGGGCGAAGTTCAAGGCGATCGACGTGCCGATCTGTCCCAGGCCGATAAACAATATTTCGCTGCTCATGCGAACACCTCAATTCTCACCGTCGGCCTGCTGCAGGCGGAGGAGTAAACGATCGATCTGCGTCTGCGGCGGCAGCGGAGGGATTTCTTGATGGCGGCGGACCAGAGCGACCAGCTCGTCCGAGCCTCCTGCGGCGCGGACGATGTCGGCGCCCCAGCGCGGATGCTGCGCGGCGATGATGAAGGGCCGCCGCAAACCTCGTGGCTCACCGGCGTTTCCCCAGCGTTCGACCGCCTCGGGGAACAGCGCCGTGGCCAGCACGACGAGGATACGATCCCACAATCGCGGATGGTGGCGGGATTTGCCCACGTCGTGCAGCAGCGCCGCGGCACACAAGGTCGGATGATCCGTACCGCCGGCGCGAACGGAGCGCAAGACGCGTACGCCGTGCAGTTGATCCGAGCGGCCCATGCGCCGAAAGACTTCCAGCAGGGAAGGCGGGAGCGTTTTTTCGATGAGCAGATGGTCTTCTGGCGTCAATCTGGCAAACAGTGCGTTGAGGAATTGAGACGCCCGGTAGGCGATTTTCATACGCTGAGAATCAGATGTCTGAAGATCACTTCCGCCGGTGTGCCGACGACCAGATCGAACAGATCGAAACCCGTTGCGTTTCCGATCAGGATGATGCCGATGAGAATCATGGGGCCGTATGGACGCAGGCGATAGAGTACGTCCTGCCCTCCCTGGGGCAGAAAGTATGTGGCTATTTTCTCGCCGTCGAGCGGGAAAATGGGCAGGAGATTGAAGAAGAGCAGGAGCAGATTGTAAAAAATGAAAAGGAGCAAGAAAGTGGCTATGACGTTGGATGTTTCCAACCCGATGCTCCCCGAATAGAGCAGCCCCATGCGGAACGGCAGCGATGCGAGGATGGCGAGGAGCAGGTTGGAGAAAGGCCCCGCCAAAGCCACAAGCATCAATGCGGCCGGTGTCCGCCGTCGCAGGGCGAAGTAATCTACGGGGACTGGTTTTGCCCAACCGAATCCCGCAATGACGAACATCAGAGAGCCCCACAGATCGAGATGGGCAAGCGGATTGAGGGTCAAACGGCCCGCCAGGCGAGGCGTGTCGTCCCCAAATTGATCCGCAGTCCACGCGTGCGCAAATTCATGGAAGGTGAGGGACAGTACCAGGGTGATGAGCAGTGAGGCGATTTCGAGTGGTTCAAGCGATAACATGCTCAGGATTATACCACCGGGAAAGTGTGCGTCGTTCAGGCGCATATGCGGCCGAGGGAAACGCAGGTGGTATAATCCGCGCCAACACAGAGTTCGCATCGTGGTGAGACATGCTGCCGGATTTACAGATGGGAGACGTTTTGCGATTGCGCAAACCGCATCCGTGTGGGAATACGGATTGGGTCGTGGTCCGTCTGGGCGCCGATATCGGTTTGAAGTGCCTGGGATGCGGCCGGCGCATTCTCCTGCCGCGCCGAGAGGTGGCTCGCAGGATGAAGGCCTACGTCACGAAGAGCGGCGCGGATTCGAACGGCAATTGATTTAGAAAGATCCTTGGTGCGGCGAGCCAGTATTATCGTGGATGCGCGCAACCACACGACACCCCTCGAAGCGCACAATAGCATCTCGCAAAGTGGAGATTTCAACCGAGGCCTCTCTTGCGGTAGTCGATCGATCGGCATCAGGCCCGTGATTGAAGTTTATAAGTTTGCGATGACGTTACTGTACATGTTTCCCACTGCGCCGCCAAATAGGGCCAGCATGATGATCACGATGATCGCGACCAGAACAAGGATCAGCGCATATTCGACGAGCCCTTGACCGCGCGGGAAAGAATATAATGAACGAAGACTTCGAATAGATAAATTTAGCATAATATAAGTATAGTATACGTGTGTAAACCGGAATAACTCAATAGTATTGCAGGGTAGTTTTCGTTCTGGGACGTTCGCCTGCGCGAACGGACTGCGCAGTGAGCGGGAGGGAGAATTCGTGCACAAGTTGATGCTCATTTTCCGGCAACCGAAGGATTTAGCGGCGTTCGAAACCCGTTGGAGCCACGATTTTGTGCGCGCGGCGGAGAAAATGCCGGGTATACGCCGTGTGACCGTGAGCCGGATCAACGGGGGCCTTTCTGGGGCCGTCGACTTCCATCTCGTGCATGAATTCTTTTTCGATAATGCGGAATCGATGCACCGTGCAATGGCATCCGAGGACGGACAGAAAGCGGGTAATATTTTGATGTCCTTTGCGGCGGACATCGTTACGTTGTGTTTCGCGGAGCATTGGGAAGATGACCTCGAGCGATCGTAACCGGCTTGTGCCCCGAGACGCAGATGTTCCGTCCGCAGGGAACCGGGAGAGGAACAATGTTGACCCCTGATGACTTGACGGCTTTCATCGAGAGCAACAAGGTCGATGCGCAGGTGATCGTCCTTCCTGTGGCGACTCCGACCGTTGAGGCCGCAGCACAGGCCGTCGGGACTTCCGCGAGTCAGATCGTGAAGAGCCTGCTCTTTTTGGTCGACGGAAAACCGGCGTTGGCCGTGGCCTGCGGAGAAGGCCGCGTCGATCGCCGTCCGATCGCCCGGCATTTCGACGTTGGGCGAAAGCGGGTGAAGATGGCTGACGCCGATGCGGTCTTGAAATTCACGGGCTATCCGATAGGCGCGGTGCCTCCCTTCGGGATGCCCCAACAGCCGGAGACGCTCATCGATGTGCGTCTTTTCGAGCACGATGTCGTCTATGCCGGAGGCGGGGACGTCAACGCCCTAATAAAAGTACATCCCGGGGAAATCGAGCGAATCACGCATGGGATTCGGTTGGACCTGCTCAACCCCGATGCGTTGAAATGAAGAGACCGTTGGGTTTGGGAATCTCGTTGGTCATTGTGGTCGGGCTGGTTGCGGCGTATTACGTCTATCAGGGATACCATTCTTCTTCTGTTCGCATGCAGCGGCTGCGTCGATATTGGCGCAATCCCGAAGCGCAGCTTGAGGGGGTGATTCATGCGGGAGAGCGCTGCGGCGAGGCGCCTTTCATCATGCCCACCGACGGCTTCATCGGTTTCGTTTGGGGAGATTCTTTTCGCCCCGGCCACAGCCATCAAGGCCTGGACATATTCGGCGCGGATGGCCTGGGGCACACAACGGTCGTGGCGGCGTACGATGGCTATCTGACTCGCCTGCCCGATTGGCGTTCATCGATCATCATCCGCATCGACAACGATCCCCTGCAACCGGGCCGGCAGATCTGGCTTTACTACACGCACATGGCGGATGCGCAAGGGAACTCGTTCATCGTAGACGCCTTTCCGCCGGGTACGTACGATCGATTTGTCGAAGCGGGAACGCTGTTGGGATATCAGGGTAATTATTCGGCCGATCCCGACAACCCCACGGGCATTCATCTGCACTTCTCCATCGTGAAGGACGATGGGCAGGGAAATTTCAAGAACGAACTGGTGTTCAATAACACGATCGACCCTTCGCCTTATCTGGGCATGCAGCTCAACGCCGATAAGCTGGGCGAGGGGATCGCTGCCTGCGCTGACTGATCTCGATCGTGCGGCTGCGATGTGGCCTGAAATCGGATTCGAGCATATCATTGGTACGTCCGGATACGGTGAAGATTTCGCGGCTTCGAGTTTCCTGTGCTGAGATGCTGAAGCGAAGCGGATCCACGATCTCAAAAGGACGTCATTCGAGAAATGCCTTCCTACCGTGACATGATCCACGCCATGCGAGAATTGGAACTTGATTCCCACAGCCGTGTCCTGCTGCATGCTTCTCCCTCCGCATTGCCGCCGATTCCCGGCGGGGCGGAAACCATCATCGGCGCCTTGCTGTCGACCTGCGAAACGCTCGTTGCGCCGGCGTTCACGCTGCGTTCGATGGTCACGCCCCGTGTGGGACCCGACGACAATGCATTGGATTACGGAGAAAGCGGTGACAGAAATCTCGAAGCCGAGATCTTCAGCGCAGGACTGCCTGCGGATGAGGGGCCGGGCAGCATTCCGGAGACCCTGCGGGAACATCCGGATGCGCTGCGTTCAAACCATCCCCTGCTTTCCTTCGTCGGCGTGAACGCCGTGGAAGCCTTGCAAGCTCAGACACTCGAAGAGCCCTGGGCGCCTATCGCCTGGTTGGCGGAATATGATGCCGATGTGGTTATGCTGGGTGTCGATCACACGAGCAACGTAAGTTTGCATTATGCGGAAATGAAAGCCGGCCGGCGGCAGTTCGTACGTTGGGCATTGACTCCGGACGCAGTGGTCGAGTGTCCTGGTTTCCCAGGCTGTTCCGCCGGCTTTCAGGCGATCGTTCCGCGTTTGGAGAGCATCCGCCGCACGACGCAGATGGGTGAGGCGGCGATCGAAGCCATTCCCCTCCGGGATATGATCAACATCGCCGTGGGCTGGATCCACGAGGATCCTCGTGCACTGTTGTGTGATCGGGACGGCTGCCCGTGCTGTGCCGCAGTTCGTGCCTCGGTGCGTGTGGATGGATGATCGTGCCCTCACGTTTGCGGTGGGAGGAGAGGTGAGATTGATACGTATTCACGCCGCGCTTCCCGCGCCGGAAAGGCCTTTATTCGGCGGGATTTCGCCGCATAAAAGCGTGTTCTGCCGCCGCGCGGGTCCTGTTTTTTAGGCCCGAAACGAAGGAGCTTTCGATCTCCTAACAAGGTCGCAATCCGTGGTAATATTTGGTTGAGAAAATCCACCTGGTTTCTTGCAGAGATGACAGAACCTGAGAAAATAACCATCGTTGAAGGCCCTACACCCACTTTCGAATTGGTATCCGACCCCTGGCTGCACAGTATAATCGAGAGCCCGCTTCCGTCACGCGTGGCAATGTGCCGGGTGCGCGCTTTCAATGGTCCCGCGCTGGTCGAACGCTGCTATCGCGCCTGGCACGCCGGCGAACCCATCTATCTCGAATATCGGGATGAAGAGGGCCTGACCGATCAGGCCAGCATCATCGCCGTTCGTTGGGTCGAACAGCAAGAAGGGGACACGCTTCTCTTGTGGGTGCGGTTGGAGGAAAGCGAAATTGAGATCGAATTCGACATCGATCTGGATGATTTCGATTTTGACGATGACTCCGACGACATCGACTTCGGCTCCCTCCTTTAACCGACCGGGCTGCCTCTCGAGGCAGCCCGGAAATACGCTATCCCGATAGCGTTCAATCCTTTCAACCCATCTCCGCTCCCAGACGACTGCGTTCCTGCTCCACGATGGAATCGTCCAATTTCTTGAACAACGGCTTTGGTTTGCGGAACTTGCGTCCGGCTTCGAGTTCGCTTGCAGCCCAGTGCCCGGTGGCGGGTGAGGGATCGTAGACAAGCGCTTCGTGAGAACGCGATGCTTCCTGGTAGGTTTCGATGTGCTGCTCGCCGAAGATGGGTTTCTCGTATCCCATGGTGGTATGCAGGCGTTCGCTGCTGAATGGCAGGAAAGGCGCCAGTAAAACCTTCAGGGAGTCGATGGCCCGCAGTGCGGTATAGACCGTCGTGGCCGCGCTGGCCTTGTCGTCATTGATCACGCCGAACCAGGGCGCCCGATCGAGGTAGCCATTGACCTCGCGCGCCAGCCGCATCGCTTCCTGGAGCGCGGCGCGCAGTTTCACCGCCTCGATATGGCCTCCCACGCTGTCGAACCCGGATTCGATTTCATGCAGCAAGGCACGATCGTCCGGCCGCAGCTCTCCCGGTTCCGGAACGACTCCGTCCCAGTGTTTGTAGGCAAAGGAGAGCACGCGATTGGCGAGATTGCCCCACGTGGCGACCAGTTCGTCGTTGTTGCGGCGCACGAAATCGGCCCAGGAAAAATCGCTGTCGCGAGTCTCCGGCATTACCGCGGCCACGTAGTAGCGGATGGCGTCGGCATCGTATCTTTCCAGGATGTCCGGCAGCCAGATGGCCCAGTTGCGGCTTTTACTGAACTGTGCGCCTTCGATGTTCATGAATTCGTTGGCGGGAACGTCGTAAGGCAGGTTGAGGTGCAGGTTTTCGTCGTCCTCATAGAGGCGATCGACGCCGAGCAATTCCGCCTGCCAGAAGAGTGTATGGAAGGGGATGTTGTCCTTGCCGATGAAGCAGTAGCCGCGCGCCGTCGGATCGTACCACCAATTCTTCCACACCTCCGGCTGGCCCGTGTTTCGAGCCCACTCCACGGAGGCGGTGAAGTATCCCATCACGGCCTCGAACCAGACGTAGAGGCGTTTGTCGTCCCAGCCTTCGAGCGGCACCGGGATGCCCCAATCGATGTCGCGCGTCACGGCGCGTCCCTTCAATCCACTCTCGACGTAGTTGCGGGCAAAGTTGATCACGTTGGGCCGCCAGTGATCGGCGTGTTCGTTCATGTAGGCCAGCAGACGCTCGCTGAACGCGGGCAGATCGAGATAGAAATGTTCCGTCTCGCGCACGACCGGCGTGCTGCCGTCGGTCTTGCTGCGAGGATCGATGAGCTCCAAGGCATCGAGCAGATTGCCGCAGTTGTCGCATTGATCACCTCGGGCCTCCGCGTATCCGCAGATCGGGCAGGTCCCTTCCACGTAGCGGTCGGGGAGAAAACGGCCTTCGCTTTCGGAATACAGCTGCTCCTGCGTTTGGCGGTAGAGATATTCTTCCTCGAGCAAACGGGTGAAGAAATCCTGGGCGATGCGGTAATGGTTCTCGGTGTCCGTGTGCGTGAACAGGTTGTAGCTGATGCCAATCGCTTTCTGGGTTTCCAGGAAACGCTGGTGGTAGTGTTCAAACACCTCGCGAGGACTCGTGCCGCGTCTATCGGCTTCGATGGTGATGGGCGTGCCGTGTGCGTCGGATCCGGAGACCATGAGGACTCGGTTGCCCTTCAAACGATGGTAGCGGGCAAATATGTCGGCGGGCAAATAGGCGCCGGCCAGGTGCCCCACGTGCAGGTCGCCATTGGCGTACGGCCAGGCAACGGAGATGTGAATGAGATCGGACATGATTTACTCCTCGAAACGATCGCATGCATTTGGTGCGAAAGGTTTTTTTCACGCTGGAGACGATGGTGAGCATACCATAATTTATTGAAGTCCATCCTCTCTTGCACTGCAGGCAATCGGATTTTGTTCGTTCTTTGGTTCCGAGCCGCTGCGCGACGGCAGGGAAACGAAAACGCCAGCGTTTTCGCTGGCGGTGATTGGCTGCCGGGGCTGGTGGCGGTCCCGATGTCAGCTATCGGCGGGGGCGCGACCATACCAAGCCGATGGTTCGCGCGCCATCGGCGACGGCAGCTCAGGCATGATCATGGTTTGCAGTGTTTTGAACATCATCACTCCAAGGTCGATCCGATTGTCTGTATCGCGATCGAATTCGACCTCGAATTCGTTTCTCTATTGTACCAACAATGTCAAGCGAGTTGGTCACATCTTGCCGCGAAAATGAAGTCGGCTTCGCTGAGCCCGCCGATCGAGTGGGTCCAGATGGTGATTTTCGCTTTGCCCCAGGTGAGGCAGATCTCAGGGTGATGGTTGACGCTTTCGGCCAATTCCCCCACGGCGTTGGTGAAATCGAGCGCTTGTTTGAAATCGGGAAACTTGAACGATTTCTCCAGATGGTCCTCATTGATGACCTGCCAACCATCCCCGAGTTGATCGCGAAGGGCGTGCAGCTCATCGCCTTCCAACGGTGCTGTGCCTTTGGCGGGCGGCTTGAGTTCTCTACGTGCGAGTGCGGACATGGTTAACTCCACAATCAGACAATTCGTATCTAGATTCTATCACGCGAGGATACTGTTTGTTGGGGACTATTCCACTCGACGAATGGCTTCGATGATGTCCGCGGCGAGATCGTAGCGGTGGAAGGGCGGCATGAGGTAGACGCCTTGTACGATCGCAGAGAGCGAGTGGAGCAGTTCGACGGCGATGCGCACACCTTCCTGCGGCGCTTGGTCGCCAGCATTCGCGATCTGTCCGCGGATCGCCTCGGGGATGCGGATGCCCGGCACCTCGTTGTGCAAGAATGCGGCGTGGCGCGAGCCGTAGAGCGGCAGCACACCCACCAGCACAGCTAATTCCAGGGGGCCGTAGCTATTTTCGTACGCCTCGATGAATTCCTGAGCCAATTCGGGTTCGTAAACCGGTTGGGTGAGGGCGAAATCGGCGCCGGCGTCGATCTTCTTGTTAAGGATGCGCATTTCGCGTTCGGGATCCTTGGCGCACAGATTCAAGGCGCAGCCGACGAAGAACGACGTCGCTTCTCCGATGTCGGCCCCGGTGTGATCCACGCCGCTGTTGAGCTCCTGTTTGATCAACTTGATCAAGCCGGACGGCACGAGGTCGTAATCGTCCATCGCATCGGGGTAATCGCCGATCGCCGTGGGATCGCCGAGGACCACGAAAATGTTGCGTACGTCGAGGGCGTGCGCCGCGAGCAGGTCGCCCTGGACGCGCAGCAGATTCCTGCCGCGCGTGGGAAAGTGCAGCACGGTGTCGATTCCCACTTCTTTCTGGATCAAACTGCAGACGGCCCAGGGGCTCATGCGCATGCGCGCCATGGGGCTGTCGGCGACGTTGATCACGTCTGCGCCTGCTTCGGCGAGCAGCGAGGCGCCGGCGAGCAGTTTGTGCGTGGAGAAACCGCGCGGCGGATCCATCTCGACCGAAATCACGAAACGTCCCGCGGCCAACTTCGAAGCGAGTCCCGTCGGTTCCCGCGTCGTGGTCGCCGGCGGTGATTCGTCCGTGGCGCTTGCAGCGGCCGGCGTTTCGATACAGGGCGATTCCATGCTGTCGAGGGCGCGGCGCATGGCGGCGATGTGTTCCGGTGTGGTGCCGCAGCAGCCGCCGATGATGGAGGCGCCCGCCTCACAAAATGCGCGGGCGTAGTCGCCAAAGTAGTCCGCCGTTGCGGGATACATGATGCGCCCGGAGACGCGTTCGGGCCAGCCGGCGTTGGGCATCACGCTGAAATGCGCTTCCGGCACCGCTCGGCGCATCTGCCGCAGGATGCGCAGCAGCTGCGCCGGCCCGCTGGAACAATTGGCGCCGATCACGTCGGCGCCGTAGTCCGCCAGCCGCCTGGCGACGTGCGTGGGATTGTCGCCCAGCAGGGTGCGATCGTCGCGCGTGAATGTGACCGAGGCGATGACGGGAAGATCGCCGATGTCTTTGGCGGCGCGGAGAGCCTGATGGACTTCGGCGAGATCGTTTTGGGTCTCGATGAGCAGCACGTCGACGCCCGCTTCGACCAGGGCTTCGATCTGTTCGTGAAAGGCCTGGTAGGCCTGCTCGGGTTTGACGCGGCCGAAGGGCGCGATGTGAACGCCCAGCGGCCCCACGCTGCCGGCCAGAAGCACATCCTTAAAGGATGCGTCGATCACCCGCCGGGCGAGATGAACGGCGGCGGCGTTGATTTCCACAACGCGGTCTTCCAGCCCGTGAGCTGCGAGCTTGAACCGATTGGCGCCGAAGGTGTTGGTCTCGATCAGTTCGGCTCCGGCGTCGATATACTCACGGTGAATCTCGGCGATCAAAGCCGGCCGTATGAGGTTGTACTCGTCGAAACAAGTATCGAGGGACACACCTTTCGTGTGCAGTACGGTGCCCATGGCGCCATCGGCGAGAATGGGAATCTCTCGTTCGAGCCAGCATTGAAACAGTTCTGCGTTTGCCATTTTCGTCTCGTTGGATGATTTCTTCACGGCAGGATCGGGCGGATTATACCTCGTCCATCAATTGCTCCACGCGGCTCAGTCCGACGCTGTAATACTTCGCTTGTGGATGATGCAGGATGATCGCCGCAGTCGACTGCTCGGGGATCAATTGATAGGCGGGCGAGAGCCGCATGCCCAGGGCTTGCTCCGCCGGTAACAGCTCGAACACCTTGGTGTGATCCTCGAGTTCGGGGATCGCCGGGTATCCCCAGGAATAGCGTTTCCCCTGTCCCTCGGCAAGACCCAATTCGCGGCGGATGTGCCGGTGCAGATATTCCGCTGCGGCTTCCGCCGTCTGTACGGCCAAACCGTGGGTGAAGTAGCTCTCGCTGTAGTCCCCGGATTGCTGCAGCTCGTTGACGTAATCGCTGGCCTGCGACCCCACGGTCACGATCTGAAAGGCGACCACGTCCATTCTGCCGCTTTCGACCGGAGCGAAGTAATCGCTGAGGCACAGGCGTTCGCCGTCCGGTTGACGAGGAAAGTGAAAGCGGGTGAGGATTTGCGGCCGGCCGGATTCAAGCGTTTGGGGATCGTAAACCAGCAGGTCATCGTCCTGCGCTTGCGCCGGCCAATAGCCATACACGCCCTGGGGTTTGAGCCAGCCTTCCTTCAAGGCTTGCTTCTGCATACGCTGGAGACGTTCTTCAAATTCGCTTTCCAACTGTTCCCATTCCTCGCCGCGCGTGTTCTTGGCGCCCCAGGAGAGACGGAACAGCTCGTTCTTGAAAAGATGTTGGAACACGATTTCCAGCGGCATTTGCTCCACCACGCGCGGTCCCCAATTTGGCGGTGCCGGGATATTCTCGGCCGGAGCGACACTGGATATGCCGGCTCGGGGCTTTCGTTTTCTGGGCTGGCGTCCGATCTCACGTTCTGCTTGCGCAAGACCATCGGACAGTAGTTGGGCGCGCTGGTCGGGACGCTGCAGTTGATCCATGACGCTGAGCCCCTCGAAGGCATCCTTGCAGTAAAACACCCCCGGTGCGTAGGGCCGGCCGTCTTCGGTGAAGAGGATGCGCCGCCCAAAGCGGCGGTTGATGGCTGCGCCGCCGATCAACACGGGGAATTCCAGTCCACGCCGCTGCAGCTCGTTGACGATCAACGGCATCTGCTTGCTGGTGCTCACGAGCAGAGCGCTGAGGCCGATGGCGTCGGCGCTGACTTCTACGGCCTTGTCGATGATCACGTTGGCCGGCACCTGTTTTCCGAGATCGTGAACCAGGTAGCCGTTGTTGGAGAGGATGGTTTTGACCAGATTCTTGCCGATGTCGTGCACGTCCCCATACACAGTCGCCAGGACGATGCTTCCTTTGGCGACTCCTTCCCGCCGTTGGAGAAATCCTTCGACGTGCGAGACGGCGATCTTCATCACTTCCGCCGACTGCAGCACGAAGGGTAGAATCAATTCACCTGCACCGAAGCGGTCGCCGACCTCCTTCATGGCCGGCAGAAGCACGGTGTTGAGGATTTCCACGGCGCCCTGCGCTTTCTCGTCCGCAGGGAAATCTGCGAGGATTTCGTCGATGTCGGCCCGCACGCCGTCTTTGTGGCGGTGCAGGACGCGCCAGTGGATGCGTTCCTGGGGCGTCATGTCGGCGGTGGGATCGGCGTCGGGTTCCTCGTCGACCGTCACCGATTCGAAATGCTCGATCAGGCGCTGCAGGGCGTCCGCACGTCGGTTGAAGATCAGGTCCTCCGCCAGGCGGCGCTCCGTCTCCGGGATTTCCATGTAGGGGGTGATGTGCGCCGGGTTGACGATGGCCATGTCCAGACCGGCCTGCACGCAGTGGTAGAGCATGACGCTGTTGAGCACGGCTCTGGCCGCTTTGCTCAAACCGAAGGACACGTTGGAGACTCCGAGAGATGTAAACACGCCGGGGAGTTCCGCCTTGATGCGGCGGATGCCTTCGATCGTCTCGCTGGCCGAATCGGCGAATTCGGGATCACCGGTGGCCAGGGTGAAAGTCAGTGCATCGAAGATCAGGTCCTCGGGCCGCAGGCCGATTTCGTCCACGGCGAGGGCGTGGATCTTCCTGGCGATTTCGAGTTTCCGCTCGCTCGTTTTTGCCATGCCGGCTTCATCGATGGTGAGGGCGATCGCCGCCGCGCCGTGGTCGAGGGCGAGCCGCAGCACGCGTTGGATCTTCTCCCGTCCGGATTCGAGGTTGACCGAGTTGAGCAGGCAGCGCCCGGGCGCGGCCTTCAACGCGGTTTCCATGACCTCCGGCTCCGTGGAGTCGATCACCAGCGGGGCTTCGACGCTAAGGGATAATTTGTGCACGACTTTGCGCATCGTCTCGGCTTCGTCGTCGCGTTCGGTCAACGCCACACACACGTCCAGGGCATGGGCGCCGCGTTCGATCTGCTTGCGGCCGAGCGCCACGATGGAGTCCAGGTCTTCTTCCAGAATCAGCTGCTTGGCTTTGCGCGAGCCCTGGGTGTTGATGCGTTCCCCGATGAGCAGCGGCGGCGGCTCTTGACGCATGGCGATGGACTGCAGAGCCGAAGAGAGCCGCGCCGGAGACCGCGCCGGGCGCGGAGGATGATCTCGCCCGTGCAGCGCCTCGACGAGGGGTTTCAGATGGGCCGGTGTCGTCCCACAGCAGCCGCCGACGATGCTGACGTTGTGCCTCTCGACGAAGTCGCGCATGTCTGCCACGAAGGGACCGGGTTCGAGTGGATACACCGCCTCGCCGTCCACGTTGAGCGGAAGCCCGGCGTTGGGAATGCAAGACACCGGCAGGACGGCGTGTTCGCCCAGGTAGCGGATCGGTTCGCGCATGTGTTCGGGGCCCGTGGAGCAGTTCAGGCCGATGACGTCGATGGGCAAACGCTCGAGGGTGGTCAATGCGGCCGAAATGTCGGTGCCCAGCAGCATGCGCCCGGTGGTGTCCAGGGTCACTTGAGCCTGGATGGGGAGGAACTCGCCGGTTTCTTCGAAAGCCGCATGAATGCCGTGGATGGCGGCTTTCACTTCGAGGATGTCTTGTGCGGTTTCGATCAGGAGCACGTCGACGCCGCCCTGAATCAGGCCCACGGTTTGTTCGCGGAATACGTCGACCAGTTCGTCGAAGGTGATGTTCGAGAGGTCGGGGTCGTCCGCGGAAGGGAGTTTGCCGGATGGGCCCATCGAGCCGGCGACGAATCGCGGTCGATCGGGCGTGCCGAATTCGTCGGCCAAACGCCGCGCCAGCGACGCAGCGGCCTGGTTGATCTCGGTCACCTGCTGCCCCAGGCCGAATTCCGCCAGCGTGAGGCGGTTGGCGCGGAACGTGTCGGTCTCGATCACGTCGACTCCGACTTCGAGGAAAGAGCGGTGCACCGATTCGACGGCGTCGGGCCTGGTGAGCACGAGGACGTCGTTGCAGCCCGCGTAGCTTTCGCCGCCGAAATCGTCTGCACTGAGCTGCATGGCCTGCAGGCTGGTGCCCATGGCGCCGTCGTAGATCAGAACGCGTTCTGCGAGAGCGTCCAGATAGCGGCGGTTGGTGTAGCGACGTTGGTCCAAGATCGTTGCTCCTTGTTCGGATGAAAAGAAACCCCTTCGGGAAGAAGGGGCTGACTTGCATGCGCAAACGTTCCCTCATCTTCCAGAAGACCGGATTGCGGCGAGCCTTCTGCCGGAGTTGGCACCATCCATCGGTGGTTGCCGAGGCTTCACAGGGCCGGTCCCTCCGCCTCTCTCGATGAGCAACCGGCGATTGCTCGCCGGTCTATTCGGATAACGTTTGTCAGTTTACCACGTCCGCGCTGCGGATGTCAATTTGTTGGACGCAGAAAGGGAGGCGGCGCTGAAACAGCGCCGCCTCCCTGGCGGCAATAAAATCAAGGCGTGCAGGGATCACCGGGAACGGCGTCGTCCGGGCAAGGTACGGTGCACACCGGTTCTCCACTTCGGGTTGCCGGTTCAACCAGACAGCCGAGGATGGGGGTTTTCGTCGGGAGCGGCGCGGGGATGTAAACCTTCGTGCCGTCCACGTCGCCTTCCGTCTGGACGATGGCCCGCAGGATCCAGCAAATGCCCTCCCAATCCGGGTTGTTGATCACCAGCCAGGTTCCTTCCCGATTGCGGCCGATCACTTCGGCGCTTTCGCCTGCGAGCAGATAACCGGCGTCCTCGTAATCGACGCTGTCTCCCTTGCGGCAGGTGGTGTTCTGCGGGGCGAAGAGCATGGGCACGAGCGGTTCGGGCGTGGGCGTAGACGTGGGTTCCTGTGTGGGTTGTTCGTCTGCGGAGTACGTCTCGCCGCCTTCGGTTTCGAGTTCGAACGCCCCGGCGTCACAGACGCTTCCCGAAGGCTGCGGCCTGGAGACGCCGCGTTGATCCTGCGCCACCGGAGCGGCGGCGACGTCGCTGCAGTCGCTGATGAGATTGAAAGCGATGCTGGTGGACGAGATGGCGAAGGTCGGCGTGAAACCGCCGTTGTTGCTGAAACTGCCCAGCATCGGGTCCATGTTGATCGAAATGCCGGGACAGTCTCCGACGTTGTCGATATTTTCACCGAGGGCTTGGAAAGATCCAGCTCCGATGTCGCAGTTTTCCTGCACGGCGACGTCATACAGAATGCTGTTTTTGATCTGTGTGTTTCCGGCAGTTTGGGATATCGATTTCCCACGATCGGCGCTCCCGGCCTTCAACGTGGCAACGCTCAGGGAAAGATTGCCTTCGTTCAAGATATTGGCGCCGTTTTGGGTCGCGAGGTTCGAGGAAAACGAGACGTTGGTTGCGGTGAACTGTCCAAGGTTATGCACTGCGCCCCTGTGATAGGCGATGTTCGTGTCGAAGGCGGATGCCCTTACGATCGCGGTGCCTTCGTTGTAAAAAGCCCCACCGGTGGCTTGCATGCCCAGCGTGTAATTCTGGGTGAAGTAGGTTTCG
>JARRPX010000056.1 GCA_037382465.1 Anaerolineales bacterium
GCGCCTCAATCGCGGGACGTATCGGCGCAGGAAAGACGCTGCTGGCTCGCGGACTTCCGAGCAGTTTCCTGGCCAATTGGTCACACTTACGAGGTCCCGAATCCGGCAGTCCGAAGGGTATATCGACGGCAAGAACTACGGGCCTGGGCATGCGCTTCAGCAGACTCGCCATGGACGGGAATACTTCTGAGGAGATTTCAGCCGAGAGCAGCTCTTTCGAGATGCAGAGCCAGCCCCCCTTGCAGCCATCGACTCCGGCGATCTGCACGATCGAACACCTCCATGAATGGCCTGCGCGCGGGATCAATCGAACCGGTTATTCGGCATACGGCTTTTCGAAAAACATCTCCTCGACGTACGAGAGTATGATCTCGTTGGCATACGCCATCGCCGAACCGGATCCGGGGAAAACACCCTCTGGATACGTATGAAAATGATAGCGTGCCAGTTCTTCCTCGGAATAGACTATGTTGGCTGGATTGTCGTTGCAGCGTGTCCACTGTCCACTTTTTTCGGCAGCCGCGTTGATTATCGCCAGCATGTGCTTCTTGCTCGTACCCTGGACGTGATCGACATCGAATTGGATGCGAAGATAGGGACAAGGTAATCCCTCGGCAAAACGTGAGGCGTCCCGTTCGGACCAATAGACTTCGTCCGAAATCACGCCTCCGCTTATGGTCAATTTCGATACTTCTTCCACACCCATATCGCCGTTTCCGCCCAAGAGCGCAAGGGTATGAACGACCCACATTTCGTTGTCTTCTACGGCCCGCAGAATGTCCTTCGCCGGGCAGGAGGGCCCTTCCCAGTCGATCAGAAAAGCAATCGGCATCTCCGGATAGCGGTATAGTGCACCTGTGGCCAGAACAACGCCATACGAATAGGACAGAATCCCGATGTTCTCTTGCTGAATAAAGGGAAGCCGGCTGACGAAATCCACCACCGCTTTCAAATCATCTTGATGCACCCTCCCATAACGGTCGTCCTGCCCTTCGCTTTCTCCTCGGCCCTGTACGGCAAAGTCGACAGCCATGATCCCGAGATCATTAAGTCCTTCAGCAAACTCGCTCTCAAACGCGTAAATTCCACCCGTGCCGGGTATGCCGATCAGAACCGGAAAAGGCCCGTCTCCCTGGGGCTTCACCATCCTCACCGACAGGAGGTTGCCGTTCAGCGAGGGCACGAACAACGAAGCCGATCCGTCGGATTGAAATTCGATTTCCGGTTGTTGTGTGGTGATCTGCTGGTTTTTTACACATGCCGATAGGATCAAGCCGAAGACAAAAAACCGAAAAATCTGCTTACATTCCTGTTTACTCAATCCAGACCTTCCTTTACATCAACACAATCCGCCCGATGATTTTGACCCGTTTGATGAGGATGTTTCTCGCTTGGATCCGGGTGTTGTTTCAAATGAAAATACTCCACGAGATCGGCCACTGCCACCACGATCGTGATCATCAGAACCAATCTTGCCCGGAGTTTCATCCCATTTCCTTTCTACTCACGAACGCGGCCTGGCGAATCCAACGGATCAGTCAACTCTCCCGAAGTTTCAAAACAGGCTTGTTTGAGACTCCCTGATCGTGCGATCGGGTTTTTCGATCTGCTTTCACTCGAAATAACCTTCGAGAAACAAACCCTGCAGCGGACCGATCGTGAATTGCTTTCCGTACGGAAGCCGCACGACGACCTCGGACGTCGTCCTGTTGTAGGCAATCAAGCCTCTCTCGAACCGCTTGTAGGCCATGCCATCGACGACGGTCACCATATCGGAAATTGGCTTCCCAAAATCTGTCAGGTAGAAATCATAATACGCATGCTGGTGGTCACCGCCATCCCAATCGTCGTTGTTGTCGGCGTAGAGGATGTAGCCGTTTTCCGGAATCACCACCGCCATGGCGGCGAACAACCTTGCGTAGCGTAGATTCTCTTCCGTGTAGCGATCGGCTACGTAATCGTCCGTGGTGATCTTCCACGGCTCGAAGGCGATGATTTTCGGCCACAGCAGGTGCGTGTCCCAGTAGATCAAAAGATCTTCCATGCGTTCGATGGACGGGTTCCATCCAAATTCATTTTCCTCACTGTAGGTGAGGGCATACCCTTCGGCCGGTTCCGATTTCCACAATTCGAGAAACACACCGGAGAGATACTGCGCGGTGGGATCGTCCACGCCCCAATTGACGTTGCCCATGAGGATGAAATCGTCCCCCACGCGCATGCGAATGGCCTTTGAGATTGCAACGCGTGCGGCCTCGACAACCTCCTCGCTGCGTCCGTTGCCTGCACCGTTGTGCCACCAATCCAGCATCATGCCGTCGAAGCCGGCGATCTTAAAATTCAAAGCTTTCTCAGCCATCAGCGCAGGCCACTCGGGATGGGTAAAGTTGATCACCAGCGTCTGATCATATTCGGAGCCGATATGGGGTTGATACACCTCGTCGAGGTAAAACGGCGAATCGGGGGACAAAGTTCGCCAGCCGGGATACCAGTAATGCCATTGCTCGGAAATCAGGTACAGCGTATCGCCGTCCGACTGCATGAGGATCCTCTGCGGTGCAGAGACGGCCGGCTGCGTCGATTCGAGGTCCTGGGCAAGACCAGCACCGATCCAGACCAATCCATACGGCGTGTCTTCCGTGTCGCAATCAAAATAGAACTCCGAAAGGTGTTCGCAGTTGCTCGACCAGGGATAGAAAACCGGAATCGTGCGTTTGTTGTCGACCTTCTCCTGGATCGAGTAGACCGTGCCGTCGTAGGGTTCGACGACGAGATCGCCCGGGTCGACCAGCGGAATCCCGTTCTCGTCCAATCCCCATACAAGGATGTCGTCCACACACACTTCAGTGTTGGGCGCGGCGCCAAAACCGGCCCGGCCGGAATCCCGCCGGTCATCACGCACCTGCAGGACCAATTCGCCGTTCAGGAAATATTTCAGCTCCTCCCCCACGAAGCGAACTTGAAACTCAACCCATTCATTCTGCTCGATCTGTACCGAAGCGCCGCCCAATTGCGAGGCGGGGGGATAATAACCTACGGCTGCCCATTCGTTGTTGAAGATGCTGGCTCGATAGCCGTCGATCGATGAATTGATGCGAACGTACGCTTCCGCCCCCTGATTGGGATTGTCCGAAAGGAACTTCGCCCGCAGCGAAAGAGCGTAGTTCTCCCATTCGTCGAGGCCAAACAGGAAACTGGACCAATCGTCGGAAATCTGACTGCAGAAAACGGCATTGCTGTCGCTCTCATTTTGCACCTGCCACGATTCCGACCAATCATACAACTCGAATGGAAATCCGGTTTCGAAGTCGATACTGAGAAGCGTGGCCGCTTCGATCTGTGCCTGTACATCCGGTGTATCCGTTGGCTGAGGAAGGTCAATGGTCGGCGTAGCTACCGCAGTAGCACCGGGAGTTTCGGGAGTGGATCTGCCGGGAGTACACCCGCTCAGCAATGCGATCCAGAGGCATACGACCGCGAAACTGGAGTATCCACTACGCATCTCTCTACCTCCTTGCCGGACACCCGTGAGCATCCATCCGCATGTCCTGCCTGAGGGCTGTGTATCGTCAACATCAGCCGGATATCATGGGACAATGACGGGATCCAGTTCTACCCAAGATCTCCCGCCGTTCGTGGTGTATACGAGAGACACGGCATCGTCGTTGGTCACGATGGCCCATCCGACCTGCTCGTTGATGAAGTCGAAGTGGACGGAGTGCCATGCCACGGTCTTGATCGTGGTCCCGGTCAAACCGCCATCCGTACTTTGCTGCAATCTACCGGATTGGCTCTCATGTGAAGGATAAGTCTCTTCATTTCGCCCGAATCCAACCACCAGCCAGGCGTGCGCTATAAAAATCGACTAACGGCTTCGAGTTCAGCCCTCCGATCATACACCAATCCAGGAACGTTGGACGAACCCTGGGTATCCCACTGAGTACTATCGTCGGGAATCAGCAAGTACTCGAGAAGCCAGGCGTTCGATCGCCGGATTTTCATTCCCACCACTCTCCAATGAAGTAGATGTCGTTATCGTCATTGGCGAAGACGGCCCAATGACACAAAAACTGCGCCGGAAAGTAGCCGGGCGTAACGTTGTGGCTGTCCGTACCGTCCGCGTTCATGATATAGATGTCGTACTTGCCAGTGTCCCCAATGGCGCTGACGATATAAACGAGCTGCTCGCCAGTGTGGGACCAGCTTGCAAGACCCTGGGAAAAGCCCGTCGTCGTCAGGCGGATCTCTTCCATCGTGCCAAGATTCAGGCTGAAGAAATCGTATTCGCCGTACGGAGTGCCGTCCCCAACAAGCCGCTCGTAGACGACCTTCGTTCCGTCCGGGCTGATCCGGGGATCGTAGTCCCCGAACGGCAAGTTCGCCGCGCCCCACTCGCCGGCTTTCGGAGGATCAGTGAGCGCGCGAATCGAACTTCCATCGGGATGGATGCTCCAGATGCGGCTGGCCCGCGTGAAGACGACAAGATCGTCGCGCCAATCGACGTCGGCCTCTTGATCGGGCGTATCGACCAACAGCGTCGTGTCTTCGCCATTCGAACCCATGAGGTAGATCCCGAGACTCTGCGTACGCCAGGACAGGAACGCAATCCGGGTGCCATCCGAAGACCAGGCGGGGTAGAGATCCCAAAAGGAATTTTCGGTCAACCTGTTCAAGCCGCCGCTGTCGAGATTCAGCGTGAAGATCTCCTCCTGCTCATTGGCATTCCCATCGACGGGTTGCGAGAACACGAATTCATCGCCGCGCGGACTCCAGCGTAAACACGAGATACGGGCAGGTGAGGTGTAGATGAGCTCGACCTCGCCGGACTCAACTTCCAACTTGTAAATGCCCCATCGTTCGAGGTGGGGCACCGTGAATTGGCCGGTCGCATCAGACGGAGCTTCTGAATCCTGCGGAGCTGAGTTGGACTCCGGCAGCATCGTGCCAGCGGCACAAAACAAGCTGGACGCCGACACGAGAAGGACAATCACGAGAAGGAATACTTTACGAGACATCGAACCTCCAATTCAGCCACGGCGGACCAAAGGCCTTGATCTTAACAACATCCATCTCCGATCATACACTACCTATCGCTAAATTCGACTGGATCAGCTCAAGGGCAGCCAATCCGCTTTCCAGCATTCAAAGCATTTGACTATTCGCTGCTGTTCTCCCGCCGTGGCGGCAAGGAAGATTCATGATAGTAGACTACTTTCCACTCATCCTTCATTTTCCGGAACACAAAACTGGCACCGGCTCGCTCAAAAACGTCCCGTTCGCCATTCTTAAAGCCAGCCTCAGCTTTGTAAACCCACGAGAGGATCGCCGTATTAGATCCCAGAATCCGATATTCCCGCTGCAGGGTGGTCAATGTAAAGGTGGAACAATCCATCAGATAATCGACGTTATTTTTCAAATACGGCGATCCTCTCGTGGGTTTACAAAGCTGAGGCTGGCTTTAAGAATGGCGAACGTTTTTCACACCCGGCGATCAGTGTATCAAGGGCTTCGCGCAGTTCGCGTTCTATCAGTTCTTTTTCGGCAAGCGTTAGTTGTTCCGAGCGCATCGTTTCTCCTTCTACGCAGTAATCTACTGTGACCTAATCCTAAACAGGCTTTGCGCTTTCGCGGGCCCCGGCGTTCTTCTTTGAAGCAGCTCACCCTCATCTCCGCTCGTCCACCCAAACTCGATTAATCCTCCTGATACTCGAGGTATTGACCTGGACCCTTTCGAATGCTTCCAGTGGTTTATCATTCCATTCCAGGCGTGACATTACTGGACTCAACGCCGATACCTTGCAGAAAAGCTCCGGCAAGAACCTTGTGCCCGGTATCGTTGACGTGTACCTTGTCTGCCGCAAGTTCGTACGGGTCGATGTCCTGCAGAATCTCGTCGAACGCCGCCTGCGTGTCGACGAAGACCGCCTCGTGCAGCAGCGCAAGTTCCTGCACGACTTCTCCGAACCGGTCCATGAGGGACCGCATGGGGTCGCTTCGGTTCGGCTCGAGATAGTAGGGAGTCATCATCACCAGACCGTCAAGTTCCTGCCGGACCTGGCCGATCAAGCGCTCGAGCGTCCGGCGGTACTCCTCCAGAGAGACCGGCGGCTTCGCTCTAAACGAGTCGAAGTGCTGCCACACGTCGTTGATTCCGATCATCACGCTGAGCCAGGAAGGATGCAGGCGCAGGACGTCCGAATCCCAGCGGGCCGCGAGTTCCCGGACGGTGTCACCGCCGACTCCCGTGTTGAGAATGCGGATGCCGGCATCCGGGTAAGCTTTGGCAAGGACATCATGCACGAAATTCACGTAGCCGTCGCCGAGGTACTGGCTCGATTCCCAACCAGGATGGCTGCGATCGCGGCCGCAGTCTGTGATGGAATCGCCGATGAAAAGGACATGCGATGCAGGTTTCAGGAGCATGAGACAATCCTTTCAAATGCTTTTATGTACTGCTGCCCAACGATTTTGAGCTTACGTGACTTTCGACTTACTTGCAGTTCTGAGCCGGCTAAGATTTCAATTCTGCATGCTTGTAAGCAAGTCTAGCGTATGTTCAAGCAATCCGGGATCGAGGCGATCGCCATGGCCGGGAACCAACATGTTAAAGTCGAAGCGGGAGAGATCGCGAACGGACTCGGGCCATGCTGCCATGTCCGCATCGGAAGTGTTGCCCACTTTGTCCTCACCGATGATCATACACGTGCCAAAGAGTAGTTTTCGACTGGGGAAATATACGACCACGTTGTCCGGTGCGTGCGATGGCCCCGGATAGTAGACTTGAACCACCTCGTCGTCGAACTTCAGCTGCAGGCCATCCTCCAGGTCGAAAAGATGCGTTGGCGCGACGTACGCCAAAGCCGCATGTGCCTCGTAGTAAGATCGATATTGGGGAGCTTGCAGCCAGTCCAGGGTCATTGCCCGCATATCTTCTCCGCGCTGCGCCAGCAAAGTAGCCGTCAGTTCCGATCCATAGACCGGGATTCCCTCGTCGATCAAATAGCTGTTGCCTCCCAGATTGTCGTAATGAAATCCGGTGTTGATGGCGGTGATTTCTCGCTCGCCCATTTGCGCCTTAACCCAATCCAACACCTCTCGCGTCGCTTCTGGTGTGTAGGGTGTGTCCACAAGAACCAGGTCCGAACTCTTCATCTCGACGATCATCGAATTTCCGGGCCAGGGAAATGAATGGGTGATGATGAACACCCCATCCTGGACCTGTCTCACGTACAAATCCTCACCGATGTCAAAACGCGCGTACGATTCTGGACTCGTATCGCCCGCAGTGGTCCGATCCAAATCTGGAATCTGTGTATTTCCTTCCGAAGCTGCCGGTGAAGACGTCAATCCGGCACACGATGCCAGGATCGTACCCAGAAGAATCAGAAAGATCGTCCAGTGCTGATGTCGCTGTCGATGCAGCAAAGAGTTCCTCCCACGAATCCTGAGCGGATTTTGATTTTCCGGTGATCCCGATGTTCTTCCCGGGAACAGCCCGTCGTAAGTGCAGATTGTACTCCAAGTCTGTTCGTAACTGGCAAACACTCGGCCGGATTAACGTTGAGTCCTTCGACGAAGTATGAAATCGCCGAAGGACTCCGATTTGCTTCCAGCCTTTATCGTATTTACGGTCGTTCTATTTCATGCGTGGAACACGAGTGCCTATCCCAACGATCCACGGTCCCCTACTTTGAACCTCCCGTACCTATCGTCGAGCAGCGGCCCACTACCGTATCGAGCGAAGGTCGTGAATTCCGGCACCTGCCCGGGATCGGCTCCACACGCTCACCAGGAAAGTCAACTGTCTTTTTCCGTCCGATCCGGTCGAAAAACCAACTGGAACGCAGTCTCCTGGACCGGCGCTTCGATTCGGCGGCGTCGATGGTATTGCCGTACGTTCTGCTCTTTTGCTGCTCGATTTCCATCTCTCTTTCCAAGTGGACGATATGTAAAATCATTTGAAACATGGTCTTGTCAATCTCCTTTGTGATTAGCGGGTGCAACCGGTTGCATTTCGGTCCCCAAAAAAATCATGCGGATTCGCGGACGATCAGTTCGACCGGCATGGTCGTGTTCGTCAACAAACCCGTCTGCAGGTACTGGAGCAGATTCTGAGACAGCGGCGTCCATGCCTGCGCAGCTCTTTCAGCGCCTCGATCGCCATCAAGTCGCTGTTGATGAAGACCGCATCCAGGTCCGGGGCTTGCTCCAGTAAAGTGCGCATCGCCACCGCCCCCGACGTATCCGTGAAGTCACCGTGGGCGATCAGTGCAGAATCGAGGCTTCTGCCTGCATCCTGCAGGGCCTGCTGGTAACCATCGAAACGATACTGGACTTCGAGTTCTTCCGCGGGGCCTCCCAGGAAGGCGATCCGCCGTCTTCCGGATTGAATCAGGTGCTCGGTTGCCAGCCTGCCGCCGCTCAGATTGTCGCCGCACACGCTGCAGTACTTCATACCCGGCTTGGGCGGTCCCCAGACGATGAAAGGCGCCTCCATCTCGACGAGCGCCTGGATGTGATCCGATTTCCTCGTCGAGGTCATCAGGATGAAACCATCCACACGGCCGGTATCCAGATACATGTGTGCCCACTCCGTTTCGCGCGGATCGACGTGAACCACGAGCATGTCGTATCCGTTTTCTGACAACCCGCTGGAGATCCCGCCCATGATCTCCAGTCCGAACAGATCCGCCACCGAAAATTCCTTGTGATAGGCGTGGGTGACGAAGGCGATCGTGTTGCTCTGCTGCAGACTCAGCCGGCGAGCCGGAATGTTGATGCGGAACTGATGCTGCTTGGCGATGGCCCGGATGCGTTCCCTCGTCTCGTCCCCGATGAGCGGGCTGTCGTTCAACGCCCGCGACACCGTTGATTTGGAAACCCCGGCCAACCGGGCGATGTCAGCGATGGTTTTGACGTCTTTCTTGCTCATCCGTTTCTTCCAGGTTTATGCAACCGGTTGCATTATACAACACCAAAAAGCCTTTGTCAAGCATCCCGGCGGTCGTCGTGCAGTCAAACGCATCCCGGTTGCTACGCTGCATATGCACCTCGGTGGAATACCCGGAAGAGGATCGTGAAATCGTGCCCTGGAATGCGTACATCTTCACCCGAGCAAAGAACGCGTAAGTTCAACCGCCATGGCGGCATCGGGCGCGTAGCCGTCGGCGCCGATCTCGTCGGCGAAAACCTGCGTCACCGGTGCGCCGCCGACGATGATCTTGGCCCTGTCTCGCAGTCCCTGCTCCGCGATGGCCGCAATCGTCTTCTGCATCGCAGGCATGGTACTCATCAACAACGCCGACAGGCCCACCACGTCCGGTTCATGCTCCCGAATGGCTTCGATGAAGCGTTCCGGCGGGAGATTGATACCGAGATCGACGATCTCAAACCCGCCACCTTCCAGCATCATCGCAACCAGATTCTTGCCGATGTCGTGCAAATCCCCGGCTACCGTGCCCAACACGACTTTGCCGGCCGAAGGAGCGTCGGCTTCCGTCAGGAGAGGTTTGAGCACATCCATCCCGGCATGCATGGCACGGGCGGCGATGAGCACCTCAGGTACGAAGAGATCACCGTCACGGAAATCGACCCCGACGCGCTCCATCCCTTTGAGCAGGCCACCCTGGAGCACCTGCCCTGGCGTGAGACCCTCATCCAGGGCATTCTGGGTTAACTGCGCCACGGCGTCCTCGTCCCCTGCATAAAGTTTTTCACCAATTTTCACAAGTGTTTCGCTCATAAATTGCATCCTTTCCGGCCGTAGCGTAAATCAAACACAGGCGTCTTCGGAAGGCGGCATGCCACAAGCCTGGTTCGCAAATCGCAAGTATGTCATCGAGTCAATAATGCTTCGATCCTCCGGCTTCTCCTTCCCTTGCAAGGAGCATACACATCCACTCGCGTCCTTGCCCGTGTCGTCAATCCTTGCACTCCTTCGCCTGCGTCTCGGTTTTCTGCCTGGCGCGGTAAGCCTTGATGTAGCGCCGCGCATAGGGATCTTTCCCCAGGAGCACGTCGGCGGCCAGGATAAATTCGCGCACTTCTGCCACGCGAACGATCGGCGCGTTGACGCCCTCCCGCAAAGCCATGGCTAAAAACATGGCGTTGAAGATATTCCGATCGGGCATGCCGAAGGAAACGTTGCTGGCACCGAGCGTCATGTTCACGCCGAGTTGATCTTTGATCCCCCGAATCGTCTCCAGCGTGACGCGTCCCGCATCGACTTCCGTGCCGGCGCTGAGGCACAGCGGATCGATGAGGATGTTCTCGGCCAGGACGCCCATTTCCCGGGCGCGCTCGACGATCTTGTGCGCGATCTCGATGCGCACATCGGCATCCCCGGGTACGCCGCGATCGTCCATGCAGAGACCGATGACTGCGGCCTCGTGCGCGGCGACGAGCGGCAGGACCGCTTCCAGCGAACGTGCCTCTCCGTTAACAGAGTTGACCAGCGGTTTTCCCTGGTAAACCTTGAGGCTTTCTTCCAACGCTTTCGGATCCGAAGTGTCGATGCTGACCGGCACATCCACCACTTGCTGCACGACTTCGACTGCCCGAGGCAGCATGGCCGCTTGATCGACTCCTTGCGCGCCAACGTTGACGTCGATAATATCCGCGCCGGCTTGCACTTGAGCGATCGCCTCTCGTTCCACCATACTCAGATCACCCATGCGAAGCCGTTCGGCAAGGGCCTTACGACCGGTCGGATTGATGCGTTCGCCGATCAACGCCGTCGGCCGCTCCGGGCCGATCCAGACGCTGCATGCTGTTCCGCGAAATTCTGTTTCCATGACTCGATTCTGTATCATCCTTTTCGAAAGGTTCGAAACCGGCTGCGTTGGCCGCTATCCAACGAGCCAGGCTACCGCCCATACATCATTGAATGCCTGTTTCTACCTCCTCGAGCGTGCTTCTCGGCATGAATCGGCTAATTTTCCAAAGAACTTACGCATCTCTATCCCCATGTACGAGTGAAAATCAAGGCCCGCTCCTGGTCAGCCACCAGCGAACGGAGCATCGAGACTCTCAACGCAAATCATAATTTTCAAGGATCAATACCCTCTATCCCTGCAGCCTCGCAGGAACAGCTATCAAGGTCGAACATCAAATCTCAGAAGGTAGATACCACTGTAGGCATTGAAACCCCCATCGATAGGTACGGCAACGCCGGTAACGAAGCTCGACGAATCGGAGAGCAGCCACAATGCGAAACCGCTTCCGGCCACCGAACGGCTGCCGGCCTTGATCCTGCCGTTCTCGGCCATGCTCACTCCCCAAGTCTGTAGGCGTGCCTGGCCAGATTGTAGGCGCAGTCCTTTGCCATCTCCGAGGCGTCCTCTCGATCAACGATGCCGCGCATCACCAACCCGGCGATCCAGTTGGCATCGACACGGCGGGCCAGGTCATGCCGGGCGGGGATCGAGGGGAAGGCGCGCGTATCATCATTGAAACCGACCGTGTTATGCAGACCGGCGGTCTCCATCACCTGATCGCGATAGCGCATCATACCGTTGACGCTGTCGTGGAACCACCAGGGTGGACCAAGGCGCATGGCCGGGAAGAGTCCGGCCAGCGGGGCCAGCTCTCGCGCATACGTCGCTTCGTCGAGTGTGAAAACGATCAGCCTCAGCCTGGAGTCGTTGCCATACTTACTCAGCAGCGGGCGCAGGTTGTGCGTGAATTCGGCGCTCTCTGGGATGTCAACGCCCGTGTCGGGACCGAAGCGCTCGGCAATCAGTTCATTGTAATCACGCACCGATCCCACGTGGAACTGCATCACCAATCCATCCTCGATACTCATCCGGGCGCTTTCCATGATCATGTGGGCCGTAAAGCGGCGGGCGTCCTCGGTCGTGGCGGCACCGCGAAGCGCGCGCTGGAAAATTGCTTCCGCCTCGGCGGCCGTCAACTCGGCCGTATATGCGGATACTGCGGCGTGGTCGGTGGAAAGTGCGCCCATCTGCTTGAAGAAAGCCCGCTGCTTTTCCAATGCCTGGATGTATTTCGGATAGGAACCGACCGTGATACCGCTGATATCACTAAGCGCATCGACGTCTCTTTTCCAACCTGGCGCGTCGATGTTCACAACAGCATCAGGCCGGAAAGTGGGGCGAATATCGCCCTTCCAGCCGGACTTCTTGATAACCTGGTGATGCTCGAGGGGATCGGTAGCGGCATCGGTCGTGCACAGCACCTCGATGTTGAACTGCTCGTAGAGAACACGGGGCCGGTATTCCGGCTTGCGCAGTGCGGCTTCGATCTGGTCATAAATCGATTGGGCGGTATCGCCGCAAAGCTTCTCGCGCACGCCGAAGACTTCATACAATTCCTGCGCCAGCCAGGAACCTGTCGGGGTACCACGGAACAGGTAGAAGTGCTCGGCAAAGATCTGCCAGATCTTGCGATGATCCGCTTCGACCTCCCCACCATCAATGCGGGGCACACCCAGCGATTCGAGCGGAATGCCTTGTGAGTACAGCATTCGGTAGATGTAGTGATCAGGGATCAGCAGCAGTTCCGCCGGGGTGCCGAATGTGGCATTCTCATCGGCGAACAACCAGGGGTCGACGTGCCCATGGGGGCAGATAAGCGGCAGCGCCGCGACTTCCTCGTACAGCTCCATCGCCAGTTGACGATGGGTCGGAGTTGGATCAAAGAAGCGATATTCAGGCAGGCTCAGCGGCTTTCGCATTGTGTAGGTTCCTATTTGGGTAAAAATTCATCGCCGGCGACCAGATATTTCGCTGCAAGCTGATAACAACAGGAAGTGCCAACCCCGCACCGGCGAACACCAATTCAGTATACTATGACTTCAACGATAAAAATCCGGATACCGTAGAGCAAGCTTTAAAACTTATAAGACATATCAAGAACTGAATTTCGCTGGGTATTCTCGCAATGCAATCATCCCCATATCACTCATGGCTGTCCTTCTGCCATTCCCGCGCTGTGGCAATCAGCGCATCGATATTTTCTGCCGGCGTCTCGGGTGATACACCACCGCCGAAGGACAGGATCAATCCGCCACCAGCCGCGGCTTTATCAAGGCAGGTTTGGGCCCACTGCGAGACATCTTCTGGTGAGCCGCGCATACCCACATCGACTGGCGGCACGTTGCCCATTACCGCAACGCGATGTCCCATGACGGCTTTGACTTCGCCGATATCGATTTTATGGCTGAAGTTGAACACGTCGAAATTCGCATCGGCCAGGCTCGCCAGCAGGTGTGGGCAGGGTGTATCGTTGTGAAAGACGCGGATCAGACCATCGAACTCGTCAAATATGCGGCGCAGGTGGGGGTGAACCAGCGTCTCGTAGTGTTCCTTCGATATCATGCCGACCACGTCATCCAGCAGCATGATACCTTCCGGTTGGTGCAGGGTATCGAGCTGTGCGTGCAGCCAGCTAATGATGGTAGACGTCATCGTCTCCAGGACGCGAGTCACCCCTTGTGGGTTCTTCACGATGCCCATCATCAGTGGCGTAATGCCCATCACGAACGAAGCAACGGCCATCGGACCGCGTGCGCAGACCATACGGATGCCAAGCCCATCGGCATGAAGCCGCTCCTCCGCCAGTGCGTACAGTCGCAGCACCAGCGGCATCAATCCATGCTCGTTCGGGTCAGCCGGGCTCGCATTGCCCCAGGTTTCAATGTCGCTAATCACCGGCTCAATCGCCGGGGGCCGGTTGTCGTAGAAATGCATCTTGACGCCAAAACCGGACGGCTCTGCTGCCATGCCATACTCGACCCAGAAACCAGGAACCCAGGTAGCCTCCGGGAATCGTTCCAACAGTCCTTTATTGATCGCATACCAGCGATCTGGCAGCAGGTAGTAGTCCCGCGTGTCGATCCCGGCATAGCCGGGCAGCCAGGGGCTGTCGACGATCAGGCCAACCGGTACCCGTTTTGGCTCTTCTAAACGCGCAGCCTGTTTGAATGCTTCCCACGTCATACTACTCTTTCCTTTACATAAATAAAGGTCTCGCAAATATCTGAGCGATTACTCCCCGCACCGGATCTATTGAATTTCCGCAACGGATGTATGTTTCTGTTCAAGCCGATATTATCCAATCCCCCTTGTCATAATTGCTTCACTTCGCCACGATACCACTTAGGCTCAATTCCTCGGCAAAATGACAGGTCGCCCAATGCTCGGAGCCGTATGCCCGCCATTCCGGGATTTCCTGGGCGCATTTCTCGCGCGCATATCGACAGCGGGGGTGAAACTTGCATCCGGAGGGCGGGTTGGCCGAGCTGGCGACATCGCCCGGTAAAAGAATCCGGGAAGTGACCTGATCAGGATCGGAGCGCGGCACGGCAGAAAGAAGTGCTTCCGTATAAGGATGCTTGGGAGAGGCATATAGCTCATCAGCCGCCGCCAACTCGACCACGGTCCCTAAATACATCACCGCCACGCGGTCGCTGATGTGCTCGACGACAGATAGGTCGTGGGCGATAAAAAGATATGTGAGACCGAAGTCGGACTGCAGTTCCTCCAACAGATTAAGCACTTGAGCCTGAACTGAGACGTCGAGAGCCGATACTGGCTCATCGGCGATGATCAACCGGGGTTGGAGGGCCAGAGCCCGCGCAATGCCGATACGTTGGCGCTGCCCGCCACTGAATGCATAAGGATAGCGGTTCATGTGCTGGGGCTTCAACCCGACGGCTTCCAACAGTTCGCAGACTTGGTCTTTGAGCTGCTGACCCTTGGCCACACCGTGGATCACGAGGGGCTCACTGACGATGTCCATCACCGTCATGCGAGGGTTTAGCGATGAAAACGGATCCTGGAAAATAATCTGCATCTCTCGGCGAAGGGCCTTCATCTCGCGGCGGGGGATCTTGGCAATATCGACCATGTCCCCATCTCTGTGGAAGAGGATCTGACCGGATGTTGGATCAATTGCCCGGAGGAGCAGCCGCCCTGTGGTCGTTTTCCCGCAACCTGACTCGCCGACCAATCCCAACGTTTCACCCTCATAAATCGAGAAATTCACGCCGTCAACGGCCTTGACGTAGCCAACCACATTGCGCAAGAAGCCGCGCTGTATTGGGAAATACTTCTTTAAATCCTGCACTTGCACCAGGGTGGAGTGATGTTGTTCGCCTGTATCAGAATGAACGTCGCTCATCGCTATCTCTCATGGCTTGTGGCTACCACCAGTCCGCCGACATCTACGAAGTGTACAACGTGCATCTTACCTGGTGTCCTGATCTAACTTCCTTGAGTGGCACTTCCTCCAAACATTCGTCGCGCTTGGATGCCAGGCAGCGAGGATAAAAAGTGCAGCCGCTGGGCACCGAGAACGGATTAGGCACGCTGCCCGGGATGGGGATCAGATGCTTCTTGACCCGTTTGCCCAATTTGGGAATCGAGCGGAGCAAGCCCACGGTGTATGGGTGAAGAGGGCAGTGGAAAAGCGTACTCGCATCGGCACTCTCCACGACTTTACCCATGTACATCACATCGATGCGATCAGCCATCTCTGCGATCACGCCCAGATTGTGTGTGATCATCAGAATAGCGGTCCCCAACCGCTCCTGGAGCGAGCGCATCAAGTCCAATATCTGGGCCTGGATAGTCACATCCAAGGCCGTTGTCGGTTCATCGGCGATCAACAACCGGGGGTTGCACGAAAGGGCCATGGCGATCATGGCACGTTGCCGCATCCCCCCGGAAAACTGGTGCGGATATTCATCATAGCGTTGGGCCGCCTGTGCGAGCCCTACCTGCTCCAGCATATCGATGGCGCGTTCTCTGGCTTCCTCCTTGTTGACCTTCTGATGAAGCTCAATTGCCTCTGCCACCTGGCTTCCGATGGTATGAACCGGCGAGAAAGATGTCAATGGTTCCTGGAAAATCATGGCGATTTCGTTACCCCGGATGTCGCGGATCAGCGTGCCCTCCGGATCAACGCACGTGAGGTCGATGGGCGCATCACTATTCCCTCGATAGTACAGAATCTGCCCATCGACGATGCGAGCGATTTTCTTGGGCAGAAGACGGAGTATCGAGAATGCCGTCACGCTCTTGCCACAGCCCGACTCGCCGACCAGGCCTAGTGTTTCGTCGGCATGGATACACAATGAAACGCCATCCACCGCCCGGACAATGCCATCCAGCGTTTGGAAGTGGGTTTTTAGGTTGTCGATCTCGACGATAGGGCGTTGGTTTTGTTCGATCATCGCAATCACACTGTGTAAGGGTCAGATGCATCGCGCAGACCGTCGCCCAGGAAGTTGAAAGCCAGAATCGCGATCGCAATGGCAAGTGCGGGTGTAAATACCCATGGATATAGGGCAATGGATTGAAAGTTCTGTACCTCTCTCAGGAGCACCCCCCAGCTCGTGATTGGCGGGCGAAGGCCTAATCCAAGGAAGCTCAACGCTGTCTCAGCCAGGATCATGGCCGGCATGGCTAATGTGGAAACCACGATGATGTGGCTAAACGTCGCCGGGATCAGATGCCTGAAGATGATGCGGAAGTCGCTTGCGCCGGCCAGCTTGGCTGCCAGGACGTAATCCTCATTTCGCAAAGACAGCACCTTGCCGCGCAGCTGGCGAGCCAACCATGTCCACCCGATCACCGAGAGGATCAGCGTGACGACGAAGTAGGTTCGCAGCGGAGGCCAATGGGGCGGCACGGCCGCCGAGAGCGCCATCCAAAGTGGGATGGCCGGGAATGAGCGTACCAATTCGATCGAGCGCTGGATCAGATTATCGACCCGACCACCGTAATATCCAGAAACGACACCAAGCACCGAACCAAATATCAGACTGAGCAGGACACCGACCAGGCCGATGGTCAACGAGATCTGACTACCGAAGAGAATGCGCGAGAACATGTCACGACCCTGCCGGTCGGTGCCCAGAATCGACACTATCCCATCGTCAGAGCCAAACAGGTGAATATCCGTTTCCAGTAGACCTAAAAGTTTGTAGGGCTCACCGTGGACAAAGAATTTGATCGGGATCACCTTCTCTAGATCCGGCGTGTATATCTTGCGCAGGTCCTCATCGATTTCGAGGTTGATGTCGTAAACGTAAGGTCGAAACTTGCCATCGTGTAAGAAATGCACGCGCTGAGGCGGTAAGTAGATGTATTTGCCGAAGCGCTCAGTCAACGAATACGGTGCGATGAACTGGGCGAAAAGCACCGCAAGGTAGTACATCGCTATGACGATGCCGCCGACAAGGGCGACCCGATTGCGAATGAATTTGCGCCAGATGAGCTGCCATTGGGAGGCAGCATAAATCGACTCCAACCGTCGACGTTCGGTCAGGGCAATGCTTCCCTCACTGTCCTCAGCAATATCATGCGTCGTCGCGTATTGCTCGTAGACCTTTTCCAGCGCCTCGGAGCAGTCCTGTAGATTTTTCACGTGTACACAATCCTTGGATCAATCCAGGCAAGGGCGATGTCAGCCAGCAGGTTGGAGAACATGAGCAGTAGGCTCATGAAGAGCAGAAACGTTCCGGCCAGGTACATATCCTGACTGGTCAGTGCGCGCAGCAACAGCGGTCCGGTTGTCGGGACCGAGAGCACGATGCCGACAATGGTTGATTCCGAGATGATTTTGGGGACCTCCATTGCCATAACGCTGATCAGCGGGTTGACCGCGACCCGTACGCCATATTTGTTAACAACCTTCCGTTCAGAGAGTCCCTTGGCGCGTGCGGTAACGATGTATTGCTGCCTCAGCTCATCCAGTAGGTTGCCGCGCATGATGCGCTGGAGCTGGGCGGTGCTCGCCAATCCGAGGATGATCACGGGGGGCCAGAGATGATTCAGGTAATCGAGTATCTTGGCGGTAGTCCAGGGAGCATGCTGGTATTGCAGCGATAGCGTCCCCCCAACATCTACACGCAGCACGACAATTCCAAAATACATCCACAGGAGACCCAGCAAGAAGCCAGGCAGACAAAGCCCCAGGAAACCGATGAGCGATAGCGCATGATCGCCGACGGAGTACTGGTGTGTGGCCGAATAGATGCCTATAGGCACAGCGACGATCAACATAAAGATCAGCGAAAGACCGCCTACCAAGACGGTATAGGAAATGCGTTGGAGCACGATAGGAAGCACCGGACTATTCCACTCCAGGGACCAGCCGAAGTCGCCGCGCGGGAAGCCGGAGACCCAACGGAAATACTGGACGGTGAGTGGTTTATCCAGACCATAGCGTTCCTCCATCACCTTGACCGTTTCTTTGTCCTGCCCACCGCCGGACTCGGCGATCTCGGCTTGGAGGGTGGTAAAGAAATCTCCAGGGGGTAATTGGATGATAATGAACGTGAGGATGGATACGATAATAATTGTGGGGATCATACCCACGATGCGTCTTGCGATATAGGCAATCATAAGCAGATGCCCCTACAGATAGCTTTCCTAAAAGTCAACATGCCAGGATGATGTACTCCAGCAATCATTGTATGGCAAATGCTCTGCTCTCTGGGATGATCAATGAACATTCCGTGCGCTTGGAAAACCGAATTCATTATAGCATCCGATGTCGGCGAGGATCTGCTCCGGTAATCAGTGTTTCGTGGCATAAGAAAACCCATAGTGAGAGTTACGTAGTATTTAGGCAGTTGGGCAAGAATGGTATCTCTTGACACCGTTTATATTTGCACCCAACTTTACCGGTAGGGTAGGCTATTCTCCCGCTTATCCTCCTCCTCGATTGCCGAAGGAGAAGAAAATGAAAAACCCTCGCTACCAGGCGAAAGAAGCAGGGGAGAGGGCTGCTTACGCAGCCCCCTCCTTGCCTGTCAGATTTCTTTCTTATTGCTCAATCCAGAACTGTGGTGGATCCTGGGTTCCGGGTGTGAAGACCAGCCAGTCCGAAGTATGGTTCTCCATGACGTTGTGGAAGTTGTCCTTGACAACGACCAGGCCGGGCGACATACCGACCGTGCCGATGGCGAACAGCCCTTCGGTAGACATCCTGACGATCTTCTTGGCGATCTCTAGCTGCTCGGCGGGATCCACACTGGCTTTGTACTGATCATACAGATCCTGTACTTCCTTCAGCGTTGCGGGTGGTTCCTCACCTTGCTCGCCGCCCGACTTGTACCACACGCCGAACGCCGGCCCCATCCACGAACGTTCGTCGAACGGGAACAGGTAGATTGGGTCGACCATTGGAACCAGTCCGCGGTCGGTCTCCCAGGTGGCGATCATGACTTCGTTCGAGGTGGCTCGCGGCCAGTAGATGTCGCGCGACATGGTCTCCAAGACGGTCTTGAGGCCGATGTCATTCCAGCCGTCAACGATCAGTTCCAGGGTATCCATGCTGGCGCCGGAAACAGCGTCGGTCGCCTCTACGGTCAGTTCGACCGGTGTGCCGTCTGCGAAGGTGTAGAAACCGTCGGCGCCCTTGACCAGGCCGGCGGCGGCGAGGAGTTCCTCGGCCTTCGCCGGATTATACTCGGCAAAGTAATTCTCGATGTCCTGCTGGAAGAGCGGTGAATCGCGTACGACGGTGATCGTGCGCGGGATACCCTGTCCCAGGAAGGCGACGTTGTTGATCATCTCGCGGTCGATCCCCAGCGACAGCGCCTGTCGGAACTCGAGGGTCTGCATCAGGGCGCGGTACTTCTCGTCCGCATAACTCTGGTTCGGAAAGATCGTGACGTTGGACGCAGCGGCCGTGCTCCACAGCAGTGTGTGGTAACCACCGGCCTCGGCGTTATCCTGGTAAACGGTGTACTTGGCGAAGTCGATTCGGCGGTGCTGCATGCTCAGTTCGCCTGCAATGGCCATCACATTGATTGCCTCGTTGTCTTCAACCAGCGTGTAGTGAATGCGATCGATGTATGGGAGCTGCTTGCCGTCCGGGTCGACTTTCCAGTAGTAGGGGTTGCGCTCCGCGGTCATCTCGGTCGCGCCCTCTTCCCACTCGCTCACCTTCCAGGCGTACATCACGGGCAATTCGGTGTTGAAGTTGAATGCCTTGTTCTCGAAGTCCTCGTAGGTCGCCTCCGGGTTGTATTTGGGATGGTACTGCTCCAGGTAGTGCCTGGGGGCGAAGAACCCAAAGCGCTCGAAACCCAGCGGCCACTGGCCGCCGTGGAATGCTAACCCTACGCTCTCGGCCAGGCCGTTGGGGGCGGCAAACTTGAGGGTAATCGTGGCATCGTCGATCTTCTCCAGCACCATTGGTTCGCCATTGACTACCCACTCTGTGTGCGGGGCAGCCGTGATGTTCGGATCGTTCTCGATGTCTTCCCACCAGAAGATGACGTCATCGACGGTAAAGGGCTCGCCATCCGACCACTTGAGGCCCTTGCGGAAGTACAAGGTTAATTCCGTGCCGTCGGCTGACCACTCCCACTTCTCCGCCATACCGGGTTGGATGGGGTCGGCAGGGTCGCGCGGCCAGCGCAGAACGGCATCGTAGATCAGGCGACCGAGTGCGTGGAAGTCCTTCACGCCGAGGAAGGCGCGTTCCCAGGTGCCGCCGTACTCACCGATCGACTCGACGGGTTCAACAACGAGCGGATTCTCTGGCAGACGCTCTTCGACGGGAGGAAGCCCCATATCGGCCAGCATCGGCGCCTCGCTATAGGCAGCAGCCGGTTCCGCAGGAACAACCTCTTCGGGTTCTCCTGCTGCAGGCTCTTCTGGGGACGCTTCGGGGGGTGCTTCTGACGTCCCTGGGAGGGGGGTGGTGGCACAAGCAGAGAATACCAGAGACAAAAGTAGAGCGAGTAATACGGTTATCCAGATCGTGCGTTTACTTGCATGGTATATCGTTTTCATCTTCTTACTCCTCGCAATATGAGTAGAACTTGACCGAACGTTGACTCTATCCTTATGATGTATTTTTAGCTGCAGTACTCCTTTCAAGGCCTTCCCCCCACTCCGGGAAGCCATCACTCACCTTCGTTACCGAATATAGTCTGCCCGAAATGGGCGCGGATACTCGCTATTCATGATGTACTTGCAGTAAACGGAAACGGATGTCTGTCCGATCGAAATCAATCAACCAGCTGTGAAAATACCCGTGATCTTTTTCTAGGGTGCACTGGCCCGGATGACGAGCTCGGGTGTTACAAGGACCTCCTTGCAGGCCTCCTCGCAGCCGCTGATGCGCTCAAGGAGCAGCTTGACGGCCTGCCAGCCCATCTCATATTGCGAAACATGACAGGTTGTCAGCGCCGGTGTTACCAGCTGCGCCAGCGGTACATCATCGTGGCCGACGACAGCGATATCATTCGGAACCGACAACCCCATCTGGGCGCAGGCTTTCAGTACGCCGACAGCAACGAGGTCGTTGAAACAAAACAGGGCCGTAATCTCTGGATGCGCCGCCAGCAGTTCTTGTGTTGCCTGCATCCCCCCCTCTACCCGGGGAGAGCAGTTGGCCACGAGTTCGGAGTCAGACTCATGCCCTGCGGCACGCAATGTGTCATAGTACGCAATGACTCTCTGCTGTCCTGAATAGGAATTCTTAGGGCCTGCCAACATGCCGATAGCACGATGACCTGAATTCAACAGATGTTCGATCGCCACCTTGCCGCTGCGCCTGTCGTCGATCAGGACGGTGCCGATCCCTTCTTCATCCATTTGGCGGTTTACAAGAACCACGTAGGGGAAATACCCGACCATCTCACGCAGCTCGCTCTCTTCGAGGCGCGAACTGCAAAGAATAAGGCCGTCCACTCCCTTTTCTTCCAGAGAATAGATGACCGCCTTTTCACGATCCGTTTCTTCTTCCGTGTTACAGAGAAAAATATTGTAGCCTTCTTGATAAGCCAGATGCTCAGCACCCCGGGCGAACGCAGAGAAAAATGGGTTGGAATTATCCGGAACGACCAGCCCAAGCGTTCCGGTTCGATTGGTCGCCAGGCTTCGAGCGACCCCACTGGGTCTATAGCCAAGGCGCTCGATGACTTCACGTACCCGTTGACGTGTCGCCTCGCTGATGTCTCCCTTGTTGTTGACCACGCGGGAGACCGTCATCAGCGACACTCCTGCTTCTTGGGCGACATCGGCCATGATGATGCGTCGACTCATGTCTTAGCCTTGTGAGGAATTCTTACCGTTAGCGCTAACGTTAGCGCTATACTAGACAATTCAACCGAAATTGTCAATACCTTTCGAAACCAGAGCGTCGAAAGCGTGTCGGACGCGCGGGGATTGCGAACGCGGATTCGAGACGAGAAGTAAAACCCCGCTTGGGGATCTCATCCCCCCAGCGGTTCGGGAGCGGCGTTTTGAGGGAACACGAATCACCAGTCCCATCGATCGAGCGTGCCGCCGTTCCTGGAAATTATCTGGACGCTCTCAAGGCATATCCGTTTACCGCAGGCCCATCCGCCAATAGGAACAGCCTATCGAAAAAAGCCGCCGCGGCAAAATGTGAGGCAGGAGGCAGACGAGTGGAAATAAAGATCTTGTGTGAGTGGTCCTTCGGGGGTGTTCAACGGCCTGGCGTTGTAGTAGATCCTGGCCTTCTCACGCTAAGCAGCCCGCCCTCTTCTTCGGCTCCTCCAGCGTCAGGAAAAATCGGGCGGCTTCTGGGGACGCTCGTCTCTACCGGCTGTTTCCACGGCCTTCTGGCGAGGGCCGCGCGCCATTGTGCTCGCTGCATCTTCGTCGTGAATGCGGCTGGCGAAGACGATCCCGAGCAGCCCGAAAACGATCGAGGCGGCGAAGGCCATATGGAAGGCGGACAGCGCGATCTGCTGGTTGGCCAGCGTCACCGCGCCGGAAGAGAGTGCACCCCCTGCCGTCTGGGTCAGGATCGTGGCCAACAGCGCAACGCCGACGGAACCGGCGGCCTGGCGGTTGGTGTTGAAGAGCGAGGAGGCGCGGCCGGTTTCAGCGGAGCTGATCGTGGCGAACGTCGCCGCCTGGGAGGAGACGATGGCGAAGCTGAACGATATGCCGCGCAGGAACATGATGGCCCGGATCCACCACAGACTCGTCTGCAGGTCGACCAGAAGGAACAAAGCGCTCGTGATCGAAACGCCTGCCAGTGCGGTCATCAACATGCGCCGTGGACCGACGCGCGGATAAAGCCGGCTGGAGACCTGCGTCATCAGCAGCACGCCCAAAGCCTGCGGCGCCGTCGTCAAGCCGGACTCCAATGGAGAGATCCCGCGCAGCTCCTGTAAAAATAGCGGCAGCAGAAAAATCACGCCGATGAGCAAGCTGTACGCCATGAACATGGTCACGTTGGCGTTGCGGAACATGCGGTCGGCAAAGAGACGCAGGTGCAGGAGCGGGTTCTGATGGCGCATTTCGATCCAGACCATCAAAACGAGCAGCACGATCCCCGCCACACCGCTGATGAGAACCAGCGGCGATGTCCAGCCATCTTCAGGACCCCGGGAGAGGGCCAGGAGCACCAGAGCCAATCCACTTCCGGAGCAGATAAAGCCCCACAGGTCAAACTTGCCCGCCTTCGGTTCTTTGTGTTCGTGCAGAAAGAACCAGGTGAAGACAAAAGCGGCCATCGCAACCGGCAAATTCACATAAAAGATCCAGCGCCAGCTTGCGTTGTCCACCAGCCAGCCCCCCAGCAGAGGGCCGGTCGCAGGTGCCAGCGCCACGGGGATCGTGATCACGGCGGAAGCCTTGGCGCGCTCCGACTGGCCGAAGGCGCGGAAGAGCATCGTGGTCCCGACCGGCGTCATCATGCCGCCCCCGATTCCCTGGACGAGGCGAAAAGCGATGAGCGAGCTGCTGCTCCAGGCAAGGCCGCACAGGCCCGACCCAGCGGCGAACATGGCGAGCGCAAACATGAACGTCTTTTTCGTCCCGAAGCGATCGCCGATCCAGCCCGAGGCCGGGATCCAGATGGCCAGGCTGACCAGGTAGCCGGTGACTACCCATTCCAACGTCCCGACGTTCGCCCCAAAGTGTTGGCTCAAGGTCGGCAGCGCCACGTTGACGATGGTCGAATCCATGATGTCCATGAACAGCCCGGAGACAAAGGCGGTCGCGACCAACCACTTGTAAGGGATTTTCTTCAGATCCATGGCTGCAGCAGCGTCAGCTCCTGTGGGATTGGAACGTTGCCCATACGGCTACGTTCCTCGATGGCCAGCATCGAAAAATATTTTGCATACATTTAAGTCTAACAGCTTAAAGCGAAGCAGAACCCTGCATCTCCGCTCGATCCGCCAACCCCGGACGAATCCGGCTCGATCTCTGTGACGTCTGTCTTGCAATGTACCGATGGGCTCCTGCGCCCGGCCAACCAGCGGAAACCGTTGTTCGGTCTACTTGCCTGGCAATGAAGCAACGAAGTCGGCCACCAGATTGAGATTCGCCTTTTCTTTACGCCAGGGCTTATCTCCCCACTGTATGTGCAGCGGATCGACCAGGGCGACGATCAGCATGTCGAGGTCACGCACGATAGCGATCTGCTGCCCGCCGTGCCCCCAGGCGAGATTGTAGCGGTAGTCTCCGGCTTTGATCGACCACCACAGGTAGCCGTAACCGTTGTCACCCCAATTTTTCCCCACACGGATTTTCCAGGTCTTCTTCGAGTAGGCCTGCAGGGATTCGTCCACCCAGGCGGCCGGGACGATTTGCTCCCCGTTGTATTTTCCATCGTTGAGGTACATCAGGCCGAACTTGGCCATGTCGGTGGAAGATAGATCGAGATCCGAAAAGCCCAGGTAGTTGCCGTCCCAATCCCGCTGCCAGAACCCCGGCTCGATTCCGAGCGGATCGAAGAGATGCTCCTGGGCAAAAGATTTAAGGTCGGTCTCGCAGGCGCGGGCCACGATGATGCCAAGAATGTGGGGGCTCAGGTTGCTGTATTCAGAGTCGGAACCCGGATCGCGAACGAGGGGGACATGGACGAGGGTGTCGGTATGAAAGCCGGTCACGAGCAGATCGAACAATTCCGGGGTCGATTCTTCCCAGGGAAAGCCGGCCCGCATCTGCAGCAGCTGCCGGATGGTGATCTCGTTCTTGCGTGGATCGGTAATCTGACTCTTCAATTCCGGGAAGAAATCCATCATCTTCTGGTCGACGCTCTCGATGCACCCTTCTTCGATGGCGATGCCCACCAGCGCCGAGGTGATACCGGGATGTCGGCGCGTAGTCCACGGCGTCGAGTTCGGCACGGCTCGGCCCGCATCCGACGAGGACGGAAAGGATGACGACCATGCTTGTAATCGTGAGCAGCAAATACCTGCGCGGGTGAGAAAATACCATCGCAACTCCTCCTGAGGTTTATTGAAGTGTACCATTTCCCCTGTACATGACTGCTGCCGGTTTCGAGTCTTCGGAGATCCGGCATTACAGGCCATCGATCGCCCGCCCGGTTTGAATGGGCCGGTTTCCGGTTTCCCTTTAGGGCTCAACCGTCGATAGACGAGCTCAGCCGGTCGGGGGGAAAAGACTCAAGTCGTCCGCAATGCCCGCCGCCGAAGGTCAACTCCACATTCCCTGTGTTTTCGATACAGGAGCGCGATGTAGGTGCAATCGAAGAACAATATCGCGAGGAAGAGGAAGTTCAGCAGCGGAGACGATGGATCGAAAATGTGAAAGAGGATGGATGCCAGCAGCGTCCCCAACATCTTGAAAACCGCAACATACATCGATTGGCCCTTCACGTCTGCTCGTCGAAACAACATCACGTTGAACAGGATCGACATCATCAGATTCTGCCCGAAGGCTGCATACTTCCCTTCCCAGTCCTGGAATTCAAGCGTTACGGACAACACGGCGCCAAAGGCCGCAGCGATCCCGATGACGAAGGCCGGGTAGAACCATTTCCCCAGGAAGCCGCCAAAGGCTGCCGGTCCGAATCGAAGCGCTTGATAAAGAATGATCAGATCGAAGACGAACCAGGTGATGTTGATGTAGATTTGCGGGCTGCTCTGCGGCAGGATGAAGGCGAAGATAAACTCCCAGGACAGATTTGCGGCCAGCGCAGGCAGGGGCATGCCAAAGGTTCGATCCTTAAACCCCCGATTGATGATCAAGATGTAGGTCAACGTCCACAGGATTCCCGATCCGATTTGGATGAGCCCCGCCAGTTCAGTTGAAATCGGCACTCCTCACTGTCTCCTCGATGTCTGCCGCTCGACGGCATTGAGCCGTCGGAAGCCAATCGTCCAGCCTGACTGGACTGGATCCCGGTATTCTTTCATAGTACTACCCACCTTCATTTCCGCTCGACTCTCCGACCCCGGGTCAGCCCGGCCGAATCTCGGACGTGGCAATCTCGAGCGAAGTCGAAGGACGAGTGACTCATCGGACAGCTTTTGGTAATTACATGAAAACCAAGCCGATAATATTGACGAGGAAATGCACCAGCATCGGCAGATAGAGAGATTGGCTGCGTTCATAGAGATAATTCATCAACAAACCAAAAACAAATGCACCGGCCACCCAGCAGGCCATCGCCACCCAGGGCAGATCGGGCCACAGGAAAAACAAGTGCGTCGCATGCCTGATTCCGAAAAATATCGATGAGACGATCGCAGCAAATGTAAAGCCCCTCGTCTTTCGAAGCACACCCTGAAGATATCCCCGGTAATACAATTCCTCGCCTACCGGCGCCCAGATGATGACGAAGAAGGCGTAGAGCATCTGCGCGCTGTCCGGCGTGACGCTGAACTTAACGGCGACGGCGTCTATCATATCGACGATGGCAGCGTTTAGGGAATAAAACGGATCGCCGCCCACCCCAAACCGGTCCAGTCCCCATTGGTAGAGCCAGGTAAACACGACTTTATCGAAGAACACGCCGAGAACGAGTATGGCTATGAATATCTTCCAGTATTTCCGCATTGCGTCGCGAAAGGATCCAAACCTGTACGTCTTCAACACAATGGGAATGGCAATGGCCATAGCGGCGTAAACGATAAAGTAGGGAGACCATGGAGCAATTCGACTTTCGAGCAGGACGATGATCGTCAGAATAATGCTGGTCCACACCACACCGCGTTCCGTTAGCAACCAATTTCTAATCTTCATAATTCCCTCCCACTTCTGCCCACCCCGCCGCAATCAACAAGGAAGCTGCGTGGTGAATTCCTTCTTGTCCTCGGCGCATAGCTGCCGGACGATGTTCCGGCCCGACGTCGCCACGATCTGCAGGCCTCCCCCCGGTTCGACCCACTGCCCGGTCATGTAAAAATCTTTCAAACCGGGCAAAGTGCTGCGCATCCCGATGAGCTTCATCGGTAGAGTCTCCTTCGTCAGCAGCCAACCGCAAATCGATCCGCGCCAGTTGCCGGTGAAACGCTCGTAGCTCAACGGGGTGGCGACGTCGATGAGCTCGATCTCACTCTGGATGCCCGGATAGATTTCCTCCAGGAGATCGATGAGCATGTCCGCTTCCTGGATTTGTTCGTGATCGTAGATGGTCCTTCCGTAAATACGCTGCCAGTAATCATAGGCGGTGTCCAGCGTCATCACGATGGCCGACCTGCCTTCCGGCGCCATGGAAGGATCGAAGCCGTAGTGCCTGATCCCGACGCTGCGATGCTCCTGGCCGGCGATGTCCCTGGGCCGATCGAGCAGAAAATTCACCAGATGGGGCTCGGCGGAAAGGTCACGTTTCACGCCGATCGACACCTGCAGCTGCGTGGAGATCGGCAGGTGACCGTCGTAGAGTCTTCTCAACCTGCGGCCGGCGTATTTTCCGCGCAGCATGTTGAAAACCGTCGCGCGTCCGTCACAGGCGGAGATGACGCGCCGGGCGCGATGTTCGTCGTTGTTGTAGAGCCGCACACCGACGGCCCGGTCGTCCTCCACCAGGATACGCTCCACCTGTGCCCGGTAATGGATTTCACCCCCAAGTTCGAGGTAACGCTTCTCGATGGCGCGGGCGAATTCGAGCGAACCCCCTTCGGGAAAACCGGCGTTCTCGTCGTTCGCACAGGCCAGGAAGGACATCCCGATCATCACCGGAATGCTGCGCCAGGCGAACATCAACGGCACCGCACGCCGCAGGAACGGATCCTTGAAGCGCCGGGCGAAGTCCTCCGCGGAGATCAGGCCCCACTTCGCCAACAGACCGGTATAGGGCAGCATGTCCGCCCCGAGCCTGGCCCAGTCGGCCGGACTCATCAACGCTTTGGGTTTCTGCTGCAGGCGGGTCAGATCGAAACTCGAGAAGGCGCGGATGCCGCTGCAGAGCTGCCGGATCGGCCTGCGATCGGCGGGCGACAATTCGAGCAGATGATCCTGCAGTCGATCGGGATCGCTGTACACCACGAGACGCTGCCCGTTCATCGCTCGAATCTGCATGAATTCTTCATGGTTGAAAATTTTCCGGTTTTGAACGGCGCCCAGTTCAAGCCAGAAGTCGTTGTAGGGTTTCCCGGTTCCCGACCCGAAGAGGTAATAGATGCAGCCGTCGAACGTGTATCCCTTTCGCTGCCAGGAGGTGCACAACCCACCCGGCAGGTGATGCATTTCGAATATCCTGGTCTTGTAGCCGTTCATCTGCGCATAGCAGCCGGCGGCCATCCCGGCGATGCCTGCGCCGATGATGATGATGTCGTTGGACGTTTTCGTCATGCGGGATTCATCTCGTCGATGGCTTTTGAACGGCGAACTTCGCCCTTCCTAAAAAAAGTTCCGGCTTCTCTCGATAGCTTCCACGACTCCAGCGCGTGGGGTTTCCCGGCCTTTTATTGTAACGATCTTCTCCAGATTTTGGGAATATGGTCGCGATTCATGCTGCTTCACACGTGCTGCAGCGAACGACTATGAGATACCGATGCTTTTGGAATTCTTCCAGCAAACGGCTAGCCGGCCAATCCCTTCTCGACGAGTTCACGCAGCTCTGCGCTGTACAGGGCGTGTCCTTCCTGCCGCCACCATTCTTTCACGACGTCGCTTCTGAAAAGCTGGCGGACGCTCTGGGCGTAGGTTTCGACGGATGGATCGTCGATCAAACCGTCCTTGTGGTAGCCGATGGCCAGATCGAAGTTGCTCATCACCCGCATCACCAGGATTTGGAAACGAAAGCGCTCTGCCGGACTCAACTCTGCGGGCTGCTCTTTCGCTTTGAAATAGATCTGGATGAGGTCGGGCATCTCGATGAAGAACCGGCCCATTTCGTTCAAATCGCGGACGATGTCGCGGGCGACGGTCCGGCGCATGGCGCGCGTATTTTGACGGATCTGGTAACCCAGGTACAGCACCGAAGCGACGACGCCGACTGCGGATACGACGTCGAAGATAAAGGAATATTCCTGTAAAGACATGAAGCATCCTCCCCATGCGAAAGAGATCGGGCCGCGACGGATCTAAAAGACCGGCATTGATTGAAGCAGTGCGATGGAACGCATTCCATCCCGGAAACACCATTGGCATCGTTCTCGTGAATTTTCATCGGCCGCTCGTCCGCTTTGCGCGGCCCGTTCCAGGTGTTCTTCCAGTGCTCCAACGAATGGTTGGCAGCTGGCTGCCTGCAACATTACTTCTCTTTCCGCTATCATTCTCAAATACGCTACGACTTTACCCCTACACACATAATATGAGGGCTTGCCCCTATCAAACTGGCTTCTTCTTCAATCTTGCCAATGATCTCGAGTAAAAACTTTCGATTGTCTTCAATACGCCAGTTCTTTTCAAAATCTTTCATCAGATAGCTGATCCCTTCAACTGCAAACAAACCGGCAATCTCGAATCCCGAATCGGAGACTTCTGCCCTCAATTCGTCCGGATGGTGAAAAAAAGTATCCATGAAATACGCAGGGTTATTGGTCGGGTTATGATGCCGCCCGGTTTCCAAATCACCCCGCATAATCTCCCGAAATACCGGATCAAGAAAGTATCCGGAGAACAATCCATCCGTTGTAGAAGCAAACCGGGATATTCCAGCTGCGAACAAATACCCGCCGCTTTTCAATACCCGATACGCTTCCGACAAACAACGTTTGCGATCGACCACCTCGACCAAATGGTAAAGCGGACCAAGCAGCAAAACGGCGTCCGCAATTTCATCATCGAATTCTAGCTGGCGTGCGTCCCCAACTTTGCAGCTCGCAAGTGGTGCTTTGGGTTGATGATCCGAAGCCGTTCGTGCTTGTTGGATATGCAAGGGCACGGGGTCTATCAAATGTACTTCATGGCCTTCTTTGGCCAGCCAGCACGAATATCGTCCGGCAGCGCCGCCAACGTCAAGGATTACCGATGGTGTTCTTTTCAGATAACGGCGGACGATATTTTGGGTTCGGAGGAACTCTATTTGCCCCCAATTATTCGATAGACGCCCTTGCTCATCAAACTCGTTGTAATATTCTACAATCTTATCTTCGTCTCCTGATCGCTTCACAGATTTATCCTCAATTCGAATGCAGCCGCCCAACGGCTTGCGGTTCAGGCGCATGGCCGATGATGTCAAACCAGGCTCCTAGTATACAATCATCGAAGACTACTGGCGCCTTGACCTCAAGCTGAAAAGCAGGTTGGCTGCAAGCGCGGGCCGGACGTTGACATGGAACCCAATCTGCATCGTGAAGCGCGGGGATTCCCATCGGAAAAGGCGCATAGAGAGATATCCAAAGACCATCGTGTAGCCGATCAGCAGCAGCAGCGGCTGCAGCGCAAGAGCGGTTCCCTGCATGGCGTTTTGCATAACCGCCACGCACGCGCCTGCCGGAATCCAATTGCGGATATCGAGCAGGACGTTCGACATGAGTGGACGCGGGATCCATAGTCCGCCGAAGAACAACAGCGCAATGAACAGAATCCCCCCAATCGCTTTAGGGCGTGAATACTGAGTCATATTTTATCCGCTGAAGCCGAAGATCATTTTCCCATGAAGCGAAGCTCGATACAGTATAAAATCAAAATGGAACGACGATCAGGTGGACGCCGTCGTCGACTCGATCCCGGCATCATCCCTGTCGATCAACACCTTCAGGTTCTTGGCGATTCCATCCGGCCACTGATCCATTCCCAGGTAAAGGCTTTTCTCTTTCAACCCTTTGGGATAATCGTCGAACGAAGCGCCTGCCAGCAGGATATCCGTCTCCGCTTCGCTGAATTCGATCCGCCTTCCCGTGTTGTTTTTTTGATCTACGTTCAAAGGACAATACTTCTGGCATTGGATGCAGTCGTACAGCGTGTGATGCGCGCTCACGGGGAGCCAGTCGGGAAACGGGCCGCTGGATTCGTTCAAATAGGACAGGCATCGTTCGTTGTCGATAAGAAACGCATCCGCCTGGATCGCGCCGGTCGGGCAGACGCGCATGCAGGCCCGGCATGTTTCGCAGCGGGTCGAGACCTGAACGGGAGATAAACTGGACACGGCCGGCGGCAAATCCGAGTAGAATGCGATGTAGGAAAAATTGCTGCCGAATTCCGGGATATAGGTGATGTTGTTGCGCCCGTAGACGGCCAATCCGCTTTGAACGGCCAGGCGTTTCAAGGGCAGGCTTTCCACTTCCAGGAAGCTGAATTTCCCCTTCGATAATTCGCGCTTCAGCGTATTCCTCGTGCGCTCGAAATCGGAACGCACGAGCGAAACGCAGTGATAGCGTTTCTGATGGTGTTGAAACGTGACCTCGGAATAGAACGGATGCGGGACGGCAACGAGCAGAATCGACTCGATGCTGAAATCCGCTTCCGGAGGCGTAAAACAATACAGGTCGTCGACGATCCATCTTTGGAAATCGTTGATTCGAGAGCTGGATACAAAGTTCCGTATTTCTGTTTCGAGCGTTTCCAACACGGACGCAGCGATTACCTGATACCGCTCGCCGTTCTGAAAATGGATATCCACGATGGTCTCCGATGATCCTGGCCGCTGCAGTTTAAGTCCGCCCTATTCTACCGGAATTCCCGCGCTCCTTGCAGCGGACAGGCCGTTGGATTCTGCGAATCGAAACACACCTGCTGCTCGCCTTAGTCTGTGGTGTGGATCTCCGGCTGGCGATGATGCTTATTCGATGAAGATCCTTTTGCTCAGGCTTTCCCCGCCAAGCTGATCTCTAGCGCCGCTTGATTCGGGAATGCCGCTCCAACCGCCTGCAGAGATCTTCCCGCGTTATCGGTTTGGCATGGCCCCCGACGTACAGTGAATACGCCTCACTTTCCAATGCTTCCAGCATGGACATAGAGATTTTAGGCTCGGACGTTTGCAGGTGAAGCGGCGGTGGATAATAACAATCGCCAAGAAACATCACTCCTGCCTCAGGTACCTTGACCACGATCGAATCTTCGGCGTGTCGGCCACCAACGTGCTCCAATTCCAGGCGAACGCGCCCGCATTGGAGGGACAGCGAGCGCTCGAAGACGGTTTCGGGAACCACGATGTGGAACGCTTTCCAATCCCGAACAGCACGCTCGAGCGCCGTATAGCTCGCCCGGAGCTTGGGATTGGATTCGATCTGCTGCCGAAGATAGGCTGCGCTCCACGGTTTTTTGGCCGCTTCGGTGAGAATGGATTTGCATTTCGCGTGCGCCACGACGGGAACCTGGAACTCGCAGGCACCATAAGTGTGATCCCAATGATGATGGGTATAGATGATACGGCTCAGCAGGGGAAACCCGTGTTGACTCAACGCGCGTTTTATCCTTCGCGCCAGCCCCGGACCGTTTCCGGCGTCCACCAGGACGGTCTCGGTTCCACAATGAATGACCCCCACGGAACTCTGGACGGCGGTGTAGCTGGGATTGTGCGGCCAAAGCCAGACCTGCCCGGTCAGTTGGGTGAGTTTTTGCTGCATGGTGTGCCCTTTGAAAATCTCGTCGACCCTTGTCTGACAGCGTGCGCCTGACGGCTTTTAATCGGGAAGGGCTCGCGTTTTACGAGACGGCAACCTCCGCTCAATCCCGATATTACACCCAACCCAGTCAAATCCTGTAAAATCCCGAGGTAGGTTAACCTGAGCCGTATCGAAGCACTCGTTCGAATGGAGAGGCGCCGAAAAAGCAACTGCCAGACCCAATGACTAGCCATACGAATCAGAAAATAAACGAGCCAGGCCTGGATAAAGGAAGAGTGGTACGAGGTCGAAGTGTCCCTTAGATGGTTTATCTGCACGGTACTGCCGCTGACCGGTACGAAATATCGAATTTACCGATTCACATGGATCGGAAAGCGACCGATCGAGGCGAATCCACGTGTAGGGATGAAAAACTATATCCGTCCAACATTCCGATCCAACTTCATCCCAATCGGTGACACCTGTTAGTTTTCACAATGATATTTATCATAAGCATCTTGAAATTTCAGACTTCTTCGCCTTTCCACTTACAAATTATTCAACACGGATGAGGTTTTTCCCCCCTACACCTTGTTGATCTTTTTTGGTTTAGCAATCTAACGGCTTGTGTTCGCGGCGCCGATTTGCGACCTCCACTGCACGCTTTGTTGGGTGTATTAAACTTGTTTCATATGATTGGGGTTATCGTTGTTGGGTGATAACCCTTAATAGCTCTTCATTAATCAGGTCGCTGTTTTTATCAACGAGGCCAAAGTCCATTTCCTTGTAGGACCAATAGGCATATCCGATTCTATTCTCATTGAGGATGTCAATAAAATCTCGGTTCCAGTTGATGCGGGTTTGCATGGGGGCTCGGTTAATAACACCAAATTCACCACAGTAGAGTATTTCATCTGTTTGTTGCATGAACTGTTGTGCAGGTTGCAACATATCTTCAAGGAGTTGTTTGTCCAACCGACGGCCAAAGGATTGCTGATATCTCGGCATTTGAATGGGGTGTTGTGCTTCCAAGAATTGAGCCAATCCAGGAGCTTCTCCTGGATAGTTCACCGTTTTATTGAACTGTTCCATCTCAATCACCCAGGGAGCCTTTTGGTGGGTGACCACCAATGGTTCATAGAAATGGAAAGTGTGCAGTAAATATGGATCGGGATTTAGTTGAATATTGGTTAATTCAGTAATCGCGTTGTAGTTATTTCCTCCAACAATGATCAAGCGATGAGGATCTTCCTCTCGGATATGATTGACGGTTTGTTGTGCCAATGTATTCCAGGGAGAGCTTTCTGGCAGCACGATCTCATTCAGCAGTTCGAACGCCAGAAAATCCTCGGCTTGATTAATATACCGGCGAGTGATAGCCCCCCATAAGTTAACGAAACGTTGTTGCATGGAGGGCTCTGTAAACAAGGTATTGACTGCTGTCATTTCAGCTTCGAGGGTGTTTGTAAAGCTATACCCGGGAGCTTTGTGTATATCAAAAACCACCCGTAACCCATTATCCTGGCACCATGCTAAACAATGATCAAGATATGCAAATCCAGATTCGTGATATACGGCAGGGGTGGAATCGTCTTCTAAAATTGGATAATCTATTGGTAGACGAATATGATCAAATCCCCAGTCCGCGATCTGGTGAATATCATCTTCAGTAATGAAAGTATCAAAATGGTGACGATCGAATTCTTTATACTGAGAAATCCATCCTCCTAAATTGACACCGATTTTTAATGATTCTTTATTCACAACATACTCCTTTTTATATGTCTTCCAGAGATATGCCCAAGGCTTTGAGCTATTTCAGATCCTGGCGTTATTTCAGAGAACAGCCTGCCCTCATCTCCGATGATACACCAATACTAGGCAAATCCGGCTGAATCTTGGAGGCGCACTTCCTGAGCGAAGACGAAGGGCTCCAGCAAATGGTTAGGCGTCGCTTATCATATCGTCACGGATCTCCTGCAGTCTTCGCAGCACTGCAATGATGTGCCCACTCTCAAGCTCACTCACAAAGTGGCGCTCTACGAACCTGTCCGCGCGTGAATGTGCAGTTAGAATTTTTCGCAAAGTTCGAAGATCCGCATCTTTTAACATACCTGGTTT
>JARRPX010000057.1 GCA_037382465.1 Anaerolineales bacterium
GTTGAAAAAAACACACCCCGAAACGTTTCGGGGTGTGTTTTTTCAACACTCGATATTCTTGGTTCAGCGCTTCATGCGTCCGGTGTGCTTTCGCCACGAATGACCAGAACGAAGGTCCCGGGTTGGTCCCATTCTGCGACGATTTTGCCGCCAGGGATGCGCTGATGCGGTTCCCGCGTGAATGGCACGTCCACCCAATTCACGGCATCGGCGTCAAACCACAACACGACAAAATTCTCTTCCCACTGATATCCAGGGATGAAGAATTCGATCTTGATCGTCTCACCTTCCGGGATTTCAGCGTTGTAAAGCAGAATATCGATGCCGACCACGAAGATATCACCCTCAGGAAGATTAGCGGGTAATTTGCTTGGGTCGTCAATCGTCATGTAGCTGGCATACGAGGCGTCCTGATCTTCGATTGGATCGATGGGTGGAAATTCAACCATCATTCCATCGCCGACGTTGACGTATTTGGATGACAGGTCGCTGATGACGCAGTCTTCGTAGGGATCTTCTTCCTTATCTTCTTTCGACTCGCATTTAATCCAGATCACTTCCTCACCGACGGGCACCATCACCGCGCCCAATTCGTTGGCGGATGCGAGGACGCAGGTCAACGTAACGGTGCCGTTTTCAGGTTGTGCCCAAACACCATATTGGCCGTTCTCGCTGAGCTGGCTGTCGGTGACGTTGATCTCGTTGTTTTCGTCATCGCCGTCGAACACCACAAGCGCCCCCGATTCCTCGTTGTTGTTTGCGGTCACATTTGTCATGGTGACCGTGCCGCCGGCGTTAACGTCGATGTACACGCCGTTGCCGATGTTATCGCCTTCGACGCCGTTGCCCGCGTTGCTTGCATTCACGTTGCTCAGGATCACGTCTCCGGTCTGATTCTCGACTGAAATCGCATCTCCGTTTACGTTGGTTGCTACGACGTCATCGATGGTCAACGTGCCCGTGTTGTCTACGGCCGTAACGCCGCCAGCGATCTCAAAACCGTCGAGAACCATGTTCAACATGTTCTGGATGATCATGTTGCCGTCGATCACGGTAGTGCCGCTGCCGTTTACGCTCTGCAGGATGAGTTCGAACGGCGTGTCCGCGCCCCCGTTCCATGCACTGCCGTCGATGACGATGTCTTCCGTGAAGGTGCCGTCTTCGACGACGATCATGCCGTCATCCGGTGTCCAACCGTTTGAGCTGAGTTCGTCGACCGCATCCTGGATCGATATGTAGTTGTACAGCGTGCCGCCGTAGTAGAAGTAGGGATCGGCAATCGTTGAAGTTTCTTCCGCTTCTTCCGTTACGTCCGCGGCCGGATCTGCGGCGGTTGACACGGCTTCGCTTGCGAGGCAGGTTTCATCTTCGATAGGCACGTCTTCCGCAACGGCTTCTGCGTCCTCCGCGGGATGGCTGCCTTCCGCTGCTTCTGCATCCTGTGTCGCTGCGGCTTCTTCGGTGAGAGCGGCCTCCTCCGCTGGAGCAGCCTCATCCGTCGGCGCTGTCTCTTCAACCGGCGCAGCTTCCACTGGCGCTTGCTCCTCACCTTCAGAATTCCCTTCCGGGGGTGGTTCGGATTCTTCCGAACTGGGTGGATCCTCCGTCGTTCCATCGTCGGCGAAAACGGCTGATCCCAGTGGGCTGAGCAGCGTCAACGCCATGGCCAGGATGACAGCGATCCGGATAGGTCTTTCCCAATTTCTCATTGCCATGATTCTCATTATTCCTCTCCTTATAATAGGGCAATCGCCCCTGCAATAATGATGCGCGATTATAAAAGATATCGGTGTGAAAATGAAGACAGCGATTTATCGGCGAAAAATGGCTTTTCACATCTCGGCTGAACTCAAATTGTCTACTATTTTCAGGTGTTTTTCTATGAAACGGAGGTACTGCTTGGCGGTTGAGTGAAATCCACGAGGATTTTTTGGGAACGATGCGTCAAGCGTTTTCTTTATGCAAATTCCGATGGATGACGCTTAATTGGCGCACTTGCTCTTCCGCACGATAGGATGAGCGCACAAGCGGGCCGCTTTCCACCCACTTAAAACCGATTTCATAGCCGTAGGTTTTAAACGCTTCAAACTCGTCCGGGGTGTAGTAGCGTTCGATGGGCAAATGTTTCTTCGATGGCTGCAGGTACTGGCCGATGGTAAGAATGTCCACGTTCCATTGGTGCAGATCTCGCATCACCGCCTTGATCTCATCCGTCGTTTCGCCCAGACCAACCATCAGGCCCGATTTCGTCAGTACTTCTGGATCCAATTTCTTCGCGTTGCGTAAAGTCGCTTCGGCCCACTCGTAATGATCTTGAGGTTGGACTTGCCTGAAAAGGCGCGGGACCGTCTCTACATTGTGATTGAGAATCTCCGGACGGGCATCCATGACGATGCGCAGCGCCTCGATCTCGCCTTTAAAGTCCGGAATCAGCACTTCGATCGAGCATCCGGGTTGCAATTCTCGGATTCGTTGAATGACCATTGCAAAGATCGGAGCGCCGCCATCCGGTCGTTCATCACGATTGACGCTGGTGATGACGACGTGCCGTAGATCCATGCTCTGCACGGCGCGTGCCACGCGTTCCGGTTCGAGCCAATCGAGCGGTGCAGGCCGCCCTGTTTTGATGTCGCAGAAACCGCAGGAGCGGGTACACGTGTCACCCATCATCAAGAAGGTGGCCGTTCCAGAACCCCAACATTCCCCAATGTTGGGGCACATGGCTTCTTCACAAACCGTGTGCAAAGATTTGCTGCGCATCATCACACGCAGCTGTTCGTAGGTTTCCCCGGATGGGGCGCGAACCTTGATCCAATCCGGCCGGCGCTTCGGGCGCTCATCGTTGGAAATTTCAGAGTTCCCTGACGTGTTTCGATCCGACATATGGGCATACCTCGAAGCGAATTCTACCGCAATTTACCCCGCACTACCGTGAGGCACCTTGTTCGTAAAATGATTAATAGGGCGAAGTCGTGTGGAGAATGCCGGTAGTATCGCGTTGTGTAGAATTTCATGGATTGATGAGAGAACAAACGCGCTCGATAATGTTGGAAGGTAAGATAAATCCTGTAAATATCTGCGGTGTGCGTTTTTTAGAGCAGAAGTGCCTCAAGCAGTTGCGCCGTCAACTGCTTGACCTCCACACCGCCGGGGCCCAGCGGTCCGACGCAAGCCGGGCATCCGTCCCGGCAGCGACACGATCGTACGAGATCGAGCGCTGCTTCGAGTAACTCATGATGCATCGAATACAATCTCTCCGAAAGACCCAGGCCCTCCGGGATGCGATCGTAAATCGTGATCGTGGGGCTTTTCGTGTGCTTGGATCGGCTCTCGCCGAGCGTTCCCAGATCGCGCGGATCGCACATGAGGTAGAGTGGGGCAATGTTGCCCAGCGTGTAACGCAGGCCACCGAGGGCGCTGCGCGCACCGCGGGCTGACTCCGCTCGATGGTGACAAGCCGGGCAGAGGGTGATCAGGTTGTCGATGTGGTTCGCCTGACGATCGGCGCGGTTTTCTCCCGGGACGTATCCAAATTCCCGGAACGGGCGAATGTGATGAACGTCGTGGGATTTTCCCTCGCGTTCCGGTGCGCCACACTGCCGGCAGAGGTGTTGGTCGCGGGAAATGGCGGCTTTGCGTGCCTGCGGCCAACTGGGCCCGTAATCCACCGGCGCCAATAGCACGCCGTCGGCCTCGAGACGTTCGACCGTTTCCGGCGCGATCCATAACCAGTATGCGCTGGTCTCAAATTGGCGCGGGGGCAAGTCGATCTCACCGTAGCCCAGGGTCTCGTGGGTATAGCGCTTGACCTTGCGGAATGAAGTCGCTTGCGCCGTGATCTGCACCCAGCCGTGGGCGCGGCGGGCAGGGCTGGTTTCGTCCGCGTCGTACACCTCCAAGACTTCCAGGTCTGCGGTTTCGGATGCGTCCGTGTAATAATCGACCTCCGCCGCTTCGACCGCGGCGAGACCCTTTTCCCAATCCAATTCGGTCACCAAATGCGTGCGGCCTTCGTGGGTGTAGACGGCACCTTCGTGCAGGAGTATGGGCGCCGCCTCTCTGTCGACTTCGCCGATGACAACCGGCCGGCCTTCCCCGACGCGCTGGATGACGATCGGCTCGTCGCTGCTGGCGCGCAGGGAAACCTCTTCGGCCGGATACCCTTCAGCCACCCAGTGATAGGTATCTACCGAGTGATGCAACACGCCCTCCTCTTCCAGAAATGTGAGTAGGTCAGCCATGTCTTCGAATTTTCCAAAGGGCTCGTTGCTTTCGAAGGGCAGTTCGAACGCCGCGCAGCGTAAGTGACGCAGGAGGATGGCAAGGTTATCGGGGTTGATCAAGCCCATCTCGGGAGAATGCTCGAAAACGTAGCGGGGGTGTGCGACCACGAACTGGTCCAGCGGGGACGCCGAGGCCACGAGTACCGCCGCAGAAGTCTCGCTCCGTCGCCCGGCGCGGCCGGCTTGCTGCCATAAACTGGCGATGGTGCCCGGATAACCGGCGATGACGGCTGCACCGAGTTGGCCAATGTCCACGCCGAGTTCGAGTGCGTTGGTCGCCACGACGCCCAAAACGTCCGCCTGGCGCAATCCGCGTTCGATCTCCCGGCGCTCCAGCGGCAGGTAGCCGCCGCGATACCCGCGGATGGCTTTCGGATCTCCACCCAGACGTTCGAAGGCGTCACGCACGTAACCCAGCAGAACCTCGGTCGTGCGGCGAGCGCGGGCGAAAACCGCGGTTTGTACGCCGGCCTGTAAGAAGCGCTCGGTGATGCGAGTGGTTTCCAGCGTGTAGGCGCGGCGGATCCCCAGGCTCGGATCGATGACCGGCGGATTGTATAGAATGACGTGTTTCTCTGCGCGCGGTGAGCCGTCCAGATCTGGCGGCACGAGGTTGACCGGTGCTTCGATCAATCGTTCGGCGAGCTCCTTGGGATTGGCGATCGTGGCGGAGGTCAGAACGAATTTCGGGTCGGAGCCGTGGAAACGACAAACGCGGCGCAAGCGCCGGATTAGATTTGCCACGTTGGAGCCAAACACGCCGCGGTAAACGTGCATCTCGTCCAACACGATCCAATGCAGATTTGCCAGCATCCCGGCCCAGCGCGGGTGGTGGGGTAAGATGCCGGTATGCAGCATGTCCGGATTGGTGATCAGTATGCGCGCCTCGTCGCGGATTCGGCGGCGAGCGTTTTGCGGCGTATCCCCGTCGTACGTGCGCACGGGGACCGTTTCGGCGGCGTTGAGCGAGTCGAGGAAATGCCCAAGTGCGGAAGCCTGGTCTTGTGAAAGCGCCTTGGTTGGGAAAAGGTACAGGGCACGCGCCTGCGGCGTGTTGAGCAGTGTATTCAGAACGGGCAGGTTGTAACACAGTGTCTTGCCGGATGCGGTGCCGGTGACGATCACCACATTCTCGCCAGCAAGCGCGGACTCAACCGCTGCGGCCTGGTGGGTGTAGAGCGGGGCGATGTGGTCCGCACGTAACGCGGCAATCAAACGTGCATCGAGGCCCTCCGGGAATTCTGCATAGCGGGCCGGACGCGGCGCGATACGCTCCCAGGTGGCCACATTTTTCATGAAATCGGTATCGAGTCGCAGTCGCTCGAGTGCATCCTGAATCGACATGGGTGAATTATATCGCTCCTGTTTCTGCGCTGATGGGCGAGAAATGGAACAACTCCCCGGGCACCCGGGGAGTTGTGTGTCGAGGCGAAAGTATAATGTTCCTATTTGGAAGTCATTAGACTTTCAGCAAGCACCTTGATTTGATCCGATATTTGAAGAAAACGTCGGTTCCGTGATTGTTGAATACCGCTGCTGTATTCGCTGGCCAGCGGACGTCAGCCAACCTCCGAGGCGGAATGCAACGGTGTAATAGAAGTGCGGTCGATGGTTTGCTCCGTTCACCACCGAGCGTGCCCATTGCTCGTGAGCAGCATCACACCGTATTGCATCGATTCTCGCTTCGTTTGCGATTACTTCGCTCCATCGTAACATGATCCACTTCCTTTCCCGTTCACGAGCGTTCTGCGCTTCGTTTTGATATCTTTCCCGGCTTTAAGTCAGTTTTTACGATTTTCGGATCCAATTCAAATCCGGCGAAAGCATCACTAATCGAAAAATCCGTCCAATGCTTGTAACGTCTCTCCGATGCGTTCCGTGTTCAACCGGTAGCATTTTCCCGCTTCCGTGCGGTGTTCCAAGAGATAGCCCGTTGCCGTCAGCTGTCTCAAGTGGCGCGATATCGAAGACTGGCTGATACCCGTCTCGTCGATCAGTTCCTGGCTGCACATCTCGCCTCGCTCGCGGATGATCGCCAGTATGCGCAATCGTGTTTCGTCGGCCAGCGCCGTAAGCCGAACCAGCAAATCCGAGCGCTTTAGATCGGACGATGCGAATGGCATACCTTCCGGCACTCTGGCGCCAAACGTCATCCAGACGATACCGTCGCCGTGGTATTTGAGCACGTACGGTCCGCCATGCGTGTTCGGAACGAAGACGATCTTCTCGGCGTCGCGCACGCTCTCTTCGAATTTCTCATCCGGTTCCCTACCGGTGATGAACTGCGTTGCTTGCGCCAGCGGCATCGTGGACAAGTCCGTTTTTTGAAACGCCGCAACGGATTCGGTAATGGTCGGCAACACCCGCTTCCACTCCTCGGCCATATACTTCTGCCACATGTAGCGCAGGTGGGTCACGATCAACTCCCGCATGGACGCCGGATCGACGAGATAGTTGTAGGCGGCCCGTTCAACGGGTTCGTCGATATGATCGGGTTCGAAGCGTTCGTACATGAATTCGATATAGGCGTCTTCACTACCCAATGCCAATTCCCAGTTGTTCGCGCGATAGCGTTCGTTGTCTTCGACGGGGGCCTTGCAGCAGTATGCGTTGAGCACCTTGTCCCGCAGCACGACGGGATCCGATTCCGCCAGGCTGTCGATGAACGCCTCGAATGATGCGTGACTGCGACGTGGGACGAGGGCGTAGTAAAGACCTTCGGTGACGACCCGGTGCCTCTCCCACATCGATGGTTCCATCTCGACGGCGGTCGTGTTGATCCATTCGCCGAGTCCCGAGAATTTATCCACCTGGCTCAGCAGCACCAGGCTGTTCAATACGTTGATCGCCGGTTCCACGTTTACTGTCAGCGTGACCGTTTTGGGCGCCATTACCAATTCTGTTTCGAGTTTGGGCATGATTCTCTCCGTTCTCGCTATACCCGTTTATGAGAATAACCCATAATAGCGGGTAGTGCCCATAATTTACAATATTTATTCGAGTTTGTCAAGTCCCTAATTACTCGGGGATCAGGCCGCTGTGGGCGCCATCGGGGCTTTTTCAACGAGATGCGAGAGGAACAATGTGGGGCTTGAACGTGCTGCGAATTGCGGTGTTAAGGCTCGGGCGATTGGAGAGTCAGGCTGACCGGGCAGTGGTCTGATCCCATGACGTCGGCGTGGATATCAGCGGCCGCGATTCGATCCTGCAGATCCGGGGAGACGAAGAAGTAATCGATGCGCCAGCCCACGTTGCGCTCGCGGGCTTTTCCCCAATAAGCCCACCAGCTGTATGCATCTTCGGTATCGGGGTGCAGGCTGCGGAAGGTGTCGATGTATCCCTGCACGACCACTTTGTCGATCCAGGCGCGTTCCTCCGGTAAAAAGCCGGTCGACTTCTCGTTCTGCTTCGGACGGGCGAGATCGATCTCCTGATGCGCCGTGTTAACGTCCCCGCAAAAAACCACGGAACGTCCTGCTTCTCGCAAACGATTGCAATAATCGAGGAAGGCTTCTTTATACGCCATCTTGAAGGGTACGCGACTGAGGTCGCGGCCCCCGTTGGGAAAGTAAGCGGCGATGAGCACGAAATCATCGTAATCGGCGACGATCGTGCGTCCTTCGATGTCGTACTCTTCGATGCCCAGTCCCAGTTCGACGGATATCGGTTTCCGCTTTGAAAACAGGGCCACGCCGCTGTAGCCTTTGCGTTCCGCCGACGACCAGTAGGTACGATAGCCCTCGGGCTGCACCAGCTCTGCATCCAATTGTTCTGGATGGGCCTTCGTTTCCTGAATGCAGAGCACGTCGGGCTGAGCTTCCCGAAGCCAGCCCAGGAAACCTTTACGCAGTGCGGCGCGGATGCCGTTTACGTTCCAGGAATAGAGTTTCAACATCGGTGCGACTCCTCAGATGCTCTCGGCAGCACGTTGATCCCCCCGACGTTTATTGCGGAGTTGATCTTCGAGTTTCTCGAGCTGTTCCAATTGTGAGGGCATGATGCGGATGAAGGGGCGGACCGCCCGGATGCGCCGGAGCGCGCCGGCCAGATCGTCGCCCTGGCTGATGAAATACGCCGCGGCCATCGTTGGGGCTCGACCGATCCCGCCCGCGCAGTGGATGTACACCTTCTCGCCGGCCTTGACGGCCTGGTCGATGAATTCGATCCCGCGCCGGAGATGTTCCAGGCTGGGAGGCGTGTCGTCGACCGTGGGTAGATGGCAGTAGCTCGGCATCGCCAAACCGTGAGCTGCGTCGTCGAATTCGACCCGCAAGTTCAGCCCGGCGCGTATTCCCTCGTTTGCCAATTTCCCCATGCCGCGTGCCCGGTATTGCGGACCGACGTAGATCTGCGGTGAGATGCGCGTGTAGCGAATCGTTGGTATCCCGGTCAGGAAGGTCGTCCCCCGCACCATAAACCACAGCAAGGTCGTCCGAACGCCTTGAGTCCGCAGCCGTTGGCGAATGATGGTCGTGCCCTTGCGCAGCGCGTCGATCAGCTTTCGCATGCTTGCTCCCGTGAGGCAAGAGCTTACCACAATTTGCGCCCAGATTGAAAGCGGCGGCGGGAATTGAATGTTGACAAACTCAATAGTTGTAAGTAAACTAACTACTAGTAATAATTGCAACAACATTATCGGAGAAAAGATGGATTTAAAACGCGGTTTGACCGAAATCGGATTCACGGAATACGAGGCCAAGGTGTATCTGGCGCTGCTGGGGGACAATCCGGCTACCGGATACCAGATCAGTAAGGACTCGGGTGTACCGCGTTCGATGGTGTACGAAACCTTGAGTCGTTTGGTCGGACGAGGCGCCGTGCTCGAATCCATCGAGGGCAGAGCGACTCTCTACCGCCCGGTTTCTCCGCAATTGCTTCTCGACCGTCACGAAGAGCGGCAGATGCGTCTGATCGACAACCTTCGCGAGGAACTGCAAGACGTGTACACCAATACCGACGAAGATCACGTCTGGTCCATACGCAACACATCGGCCGTCTTTACCTATGCCAAGCAGATGCTCGCGGAAGCGAAAAACGAAGTCTACTTGGTATTGAACGACGAGGGATTGAAAGCTCTGCATGAGGAACTCGCCGCGACGAGTGAGCGCGGTGTGTCGATGTGCACGCTGCTTACGGGACAGGACCTTTTGCCCTACGGATACGTGGCCCGGCATCCGCCGCTCGAGAGCGAGCTTCAAGAATTGACCGGCACGCTGATGATCGTTGTGGATCAAGCTGAAGCCTTGATTGCCGACGTCGGCCAGGAAACATATGCGACCATCACCAAGAGCAACAATCTGGTCCTGATCGCACGTCAATTCGTCTGGATGGAACTCTTCGCACAACGCGTGTATCGGCAGCTTGGCGCAGGCATGCTCGAGCGTCTGGAACCCGAAGATCGTCAGATCTTCGAGAGCCTGTTAGCGCCGGAAGGGGGTGGAGGATAATGGCTTCGATAAGTGATACGATCATCGCAGCTTCGATTACCGTTCTTGCCAACGGACTCGGCGGGTTGCCTTTCGTGTTCGTTGAAAAATTCCCGGAGCAACTCGCGCGCCTCGGTTGGGCGGGAGCCGGTGGACTGATGCTTTCGGCTTCCGTATTCAACCTCATCATTCCCGGTCTTGACGAGGGTGGGGTGATCTCGGTCGGCGTGGGAATTCTGCTTGGCGCCTCACTCATGGCGATTACTTCGTGGTTTCTGGAGAAACGAAATTATACCTTGCAAGGCGTCTCGGAAGGGGGTGGACGCCGGATCATTCTGGTTCTGGTTACGCTTTTCATCCATAGTATTCCAGAAGGACTGGCGATCGGAGTCTCCTTCGGATCGGGTCAGGCGACGCTGGGCTTGATCATGACGATCGCAATCGCCATTCACAACATCCCCGAGGGGGTTGCTGTTTCCCTGCCCCTGCGTGCGGAAGGCGTGAGTGGTTGGAAGTGCGTTGGCTGGGCGATTTTCTCCGGTGTGCCCCAGGTTTTGGCCGCCGTTCCCGCCTACCTCGCCGTGATGCAGTTCCGTCCGCTGCTTCCTTATGCATTCGGATTCGCAGCAGGCGCGATGATTTACCTGGTAATGGGAGAAATGATCCCCGAAAGCCGGGCCGATGAACAGCAGCGGCGCTCGAGCGCAGTCGCCGGTATGACCGGATTTCTGGCCATGATGGCGCTGCAAACCCTCCTGGTGTTCTAGTTTCATCCGTTCGGGTTGCCCGATAACTTTGCGCACTGGCGGATGGCACACATAAATCTGTTTCCTTCCCATTGATCGAAGCTTGAGTGCCTTGTGCGTAGAAACCGCAGCGTTGCCCGTTGTGTTTTATGATTCATGCGACAGCAGAACGAGGGCTTTTTCAACGAGGCCTTTGCGATACGCGCCGGAAAGCCACCCGTTGCGGGCGATCCGCAAGGTACTCGAGCCCTGATAGAAACGCGCTCTGGTCAGCAGCGTCTCTGGATCATCTTCGCTTTTCTGCCGGGCACAATATCGCTGGTGAAGGATTTCTTCCATTCTGGCGATTTCCTGCTGGTTGCCGCCCTGCTGTGCGACGGCGTGCGATACCTCCGCCATCAAACGACCCAGGTCGGCTGCGGGATCGGCCACTTTGGCGCGTTCCCAGTCGATGGCGACAACCCCGCCATCTTTGGGGAAGACGAAGTTGGTGCTCGTTGCGTCGCCATGCGTCAGGCACGGATGAAAGGTCGACATGAAGGGGTATGCCTGCCAGGCGTCGATCAGACGCGAGAGGTTTCGACGTAAGAGCGGGTGTCGTTTTAACACCCCGTGTTTGCTGAGCGTGTTAACGACGCTCCGCGCCTTCTCTGCTGCCGGATCGAAGTGGGGCACTTCGTTCGTGCGCCGGCCGAGACGATGAAGTTTCTCCAAAAAATCGACCGTGCTTTCCAACGCAGGCTGCAGTATTCCAGGATGGCTCCGGCGGATGGCAATCGTGTCTTCCAGCGTCAATCCGTCGACATGCTCCAGCAGCAGTACGCCGCGAAAGACCCCCAACGGCAGCACGGCACGCATCGAGCGGTCGCCTCGGAAGATCTCGCAAGCAATTTTGTTGTAGTGGATTTCACGGTTGGCATACTTCTCGGCCTCGAACCCCGTCTTGACCGAATAGAATTTCGCCACGATGGTTCTGAGCGTTGTCATCTCGCGGTAGATGAAAACGGCGGACGACAAGCGGGCAGCCTGCCACTCTCGAATCGCAGCAGTGCGCTTCAAGATTTCGATGCTGATGAAATGTTCCAGGGCTTCAGTACCCGAGGGAATGAACCAATCGCTGACGTTCTGGTCGGAACGTGAGGGCGGGGGAAGGATCAAGGTGGAGGATGAAGTGGTTTCCATTGAATGATTCCTCGTGGAGATTGGAAGGGAATTATTCCGATCGACTTCGCTTCCTCGCTCCGGTGTGAGAAATTCCAGGCATACGCAGCTTCATTTTTTTCCCGCGTTCATCGGAACGGAATACAAACTTTCCGAACGCTCGATCAGCACGCAGGAAACGCGCACCGGGCACGTTTCGCAGACCGTCTGTGCCGGACGTTCAACGAGTTTTCCCATGTGTAACAACTGATTGATCATGCCCTCGACGATGGAGGGTTCTTTCTCCAACCTGCGTGAAATTTCTTCCAGGCAAAGCCCTTGCGGAGAAGTCTTGCATGCTTCCAGGATATCGGTCAACATCTTGGCAGTCCATACCGGTGCTAAGCGAATCCCAACAAGCGGCCACCCTGGTAAACAAGCGTCGCCATCATCCAGGCCACGCCTGTCTGCCAGATCGCAGCGAAGAGCGCCCATCTCCAACCGAATTCGCTGCGGATCGTCCCCAGAGTCGCCACACAGGGAACATAGAGCAGCACGAACACGAGGAACGCCAGTGCGGACAATGGAGTAAATACCTGCTGCAAAGCTGACCCCAGCTGTGTATCTTCCGCTGCCGGTCCGGCTTCTTTGAAGAGGGGTACACCCGGCGTAAACAACTCAAGCAGCTGTTTTCCCGCCTCTCCCGTCGCCTGGACGAAACCCGAGCCAATACTCGCAAGATCCTGGCCGAAGTTCGATTCTTCGATGTCTGCCTTTGGCCGTCCCTCCCCGATGTAAATCTGGGACATGGTAGAGATCACCACCTCCTTGGCCACAAGCCCGGACACGAGCGAGCCCGCACTCTCCCAGTTTCCAAATCCTGCCGGACGAAGTACGGGCGCAATCGTTTTGCCTACTTTTCCGAACCAACTGTCGCCCATCTTCGTGACGCCCCAGGGCATGTTGAGCAGCAGCCAGATCACGACGGAGGCCGCTAAAATCACCGTCCCTGCGTTGCGGATGAATTTGCCTGTACGTGCAGCGATCTGATCCCGGAGACACTTTAGTGAAGGGAGTTGATATGGGGGCAGCTCGATGACAAATGACGTTTCGTAATCTCGTTTGAATATCGTGCGCGAGAAGATAACGCCGACGACAGCTGCGACGAACACGCCAAGAGCGTACAGGCCCCAAAGCACCCAGTTGGCACGATGGTTGAAAAAAGCCAATCCAAAAATCACGTACACGGGCATGCGTGCCGAACATGACATGAGGGGTATGAGCAGCGAGGTCAGGAGACGGTCCCGTTTATTCTCCAACGTGCGCGTGGCGTAAATGGCCGGAACGGCGCATCCGAATCCCAGGATCATGGGAACGAAGCTCTTGCCTCGCAATCCCAGGAAGCCCATGAACCGATCCATGACGACCGCGGCGCGCGCCAGGTAGCCACTGTCCTCCAGGAAGCCGATGCACAGAAACAGGAAGAACAAACCCGGGATGAAAATAAGCACGCCGCCGACGCCGGCGATCACGCCGTCCAGAATCAACCCCTGCAGCCACGCCGGTGCTCGCAGCAGCGATAAAAGCTCGGCTGCCCAACGCGTGACGGGGCCGTTGAAAGCCGCATCGATCCAATCCAGATACGGCGCGGATACATTTACCACGAGGTTGAAAACCACGTACATCACGGCGAAGAAAATCGGCAGGCTCAGCAACGGGTGGGTCACGATCCGATCGATGCGCTCGGAGCTGCCCTCGATGGCCGCATCGGGGCAGGGACCGATCTCTTCGACGACGTGACTTACGAACGCGTAACGCCGATCGGCGATGGCAAATTCTACTCCGTTTGGAGTCGCGTCGAGCAGGCGTTTCCGGGCAGCCTGCGTTGTTTCCAATACGGCGCTCCCACCATCCAAAGCTCTGACCCTACTGATGAGGTCGCTTTCGCCTTCTAGCAACTTGATCGCCAACCAGCGCGGATCATAAATCTGGCTGATCGCAGGATGCTGAGCGATGTTCTCGACAATGCCCCGAATTTCTGCTTCGATCTCACTGCCGTAGTCGATCTTGAACTGCGTTTCTCTCTGCCGGACGATCACGAGGGGACCTTCTTCCACGGCACCGGCTCGTTCGTCTCTGCGAGGCTCATGATTTCCTCTCGCAGCTTACCCAATCCTTCGCGCCGTTTGGCGCACATTGGAATCACTGGGGTATCACCGAGATACTTCGATAAACCATTTTCATCGATCTCATAATCCAGGCTTCGAACCCGATCCGACATGTTGAGGGCCAATATCATCGGCACTTGAAGCTCGAGTACCTGGACCACGAGGTACAGATTGCGCTCCAAGTTGGTCGCGTCGACCACCGCCACGACCACATCTGGTTTTTCGAACAGGATGTAGTCGCGGGCGATGATCTCCTCTTCCGAGTATGCGGTGAGGCTGTATGTGCCGGGAAGATCCGTCACCTCGATTTCCTTGCCTCGAAAACGGAATAAGCCTTGCTTGCACTCGACGGTCTTTCCCGGCCAGTTACCGACGTGTTGCCGCGATCCGGTGAGCGCGTTGAATAAAGTCGTCTTTCCGGCGTTGGGATTCCCAACCAGCGCAATTTTCAAGTCTGCCATGCGAACGTCATCTCGTTATTACCGCGAATGTCCACTTTCTCGTTTTTCACAAAGGAATTACTGCTCTGTATCATCCTCGTCCGGCATCGTTTGCAGTACGTTCAACAAGATATCCACCCAGCGCGCCCGAGAACCACGATGGAACCGCTTGCCCCGCAACCGTCGTCCCCTTCGATTGCGCCACGCCCGGCGGCCTCGTTTTGATTCGGGTCTGCCACAGACAGGGCGCGCCAAAATCCGATGCGCCGTCCGGCGATCGACGGCTATTTTACTGCCGCGCACGCGGATGATTAAAGGCTGACCATGTATGCAGCTCAGCACGACGACACGGGTATGAGGCAGCAAACCCAGGTCTGCCAGGCGTTGGCCGAATTTGTGGTTGGCATGAACGTCGACCAGTTCAACGATTGCGCCTTCCCACATCTGGTCCAGAGGCATAGTCTGGTCGTGCTTCACGCCGCAGCCTCCACGAATTTTTTCTCGCGCTTCAACATGATTTGCTGTGCCATCTTGCGTCCCAGCGCATGCACGTTCTCGCCCAGGCGGATCGATATTGGGCCGTCGAAGGGGGCGATCTCTTCCACGGTAAGTCTCTCTCCGGGTTTGATGCCACGCGCAGCGAGATACGCACACAAGATGTCGTAGTCGTCGTTCGGCAGGATACGCAGAATCACGCCCGACTCGCCCGCCGCGAAATCGAGAAGTTGTTCTCCCGCGACCCGCGGCATCTTCCCCTCGGAATCGGGAATCGGATTTCCGTGTGGACAAGTCTGCGGATGTTCAAGGAAGTCGGCGAGCGCCTCAATGACGTCGTCGTCCACCGCATGCTCCAATCGACAGGCATGTTCGTTTACGCTCTCCCAGGCGATGCCGAGCTTGTCTACCAAAAACCTTTCCCAAAGACGGTGGTTGCGTATCACCATGTTCGCCGTGCGCGCTCCATGTTTTGTGAGCTGCACGCCTTTGTACGGTGTATGTCGGAGCAAACCATGATCCTGTAACCGGTGGACCATCTCGCTTGCAGACACCGTCGAAATCCCCAGTCGTTCGGCGATACTGGTTATGGGTACGAGTTCACGCAGATTTGAAAGCTCGGCGATCGTCTTCAAGTACATTTCGACGCTTTCCCCAAAGGGCATCTCTTTGTTGGTCATGTCCCCGCTCCTTCTAACAGGCCAACCGTGACGTCATGTCGCACGGACATTTATACAAGGCAATCCGTATATACTCATATTAGGTCAACCTTACTTTACTAGATTTTCGGAAATTTACCAGATGACGCTCGTCATGCTGGCTGCGATCTTTCGTCATCTATGGCTGCCTGCTAATTGATGGCCCGAGGCGATATTAAATGGAATGACCTCCCGAATGGTTCGCCGGGAGGTCATCGAGATGCAAACTATGTGTTAACCGTGGCGCAGCATCACTGCACTGGGTTGCATTTCTCCGGTTGAACCGTGACTTGTGCGGATGCGCCGCCTGCGTTGAACGCCTCGACGGCGTAGGTGTATGGACCGCCGAAAGGTGGATTGTCCACGTAGCTTGTCGCGTTGGCAGAAAGAGTGGCAATCAGTGTACCGTCCCGGTAAACACGATAGCCGGTCTCGTTATCCGCTCTGTCCAACCACGAGAGTGTGATCTGGTACATCTTTGCGTTGCAGACACGGTTGAAACTCAACCGCGCCGGTACTTGCGGTGGCTCGGGCAGGATCTCCACTTCGATGGTCACGTGTGCCACTTCTTCCGCGTCGCCTGCCATCGCCAGAAGCTCGTACTGCGTCGTCTTCTTGGGACACACTTGCTGTGCACCCAGGACCTCGACCAGTTCGCCGTCCAGGAACACGTCTTCTGCGTTCTCCACCGCCCAGCGAAGGATCGTGCATTTGCCCTGCTTGATGGCGTAGCTGTCCGCGTTAAAGTTAATCGAGATTGGCGCCGGCGGCGGAGTCGGCGTTTCCGTCGGTGACCCGCCCGGTGGCGCGGGAATGTCGCCCGGATCGCCGTAGTAATCGCAGATATCGATGTCCATCGTCGTTTGACCGGCCAGGACGTCGAACTCGATCAGTGTGTGATCCGTGCAGTTCACGCTCAGGCCGCACAGGACGGCCTGCGAGTACGAGCCGCCGATGTTCGTTCCCTGGCGATAGGCGTAGGCCACGTAGGTGCCCGGGAACAAATTGACGCTGTAGCTGTCCGATCCGTCGCTGTGATCGAATTGGCTGACGAGATTGTTGCCGACGTTCGCGAAATAGAGCGTCAAGGGCGGTATGAATTCCGATGGATAACAGAGTTGGCCGGTGACCTCGCCCATTTCGATTGGATGGGGCGTGATATCGATCGCCGGCACTAACACGTCCTTTTCGTAGGCGCCGCGATCGCATTGCGGCCCTTGTGGGCGGCTGACGCCGCGCTGGTCAGTGGAGATGCACATGTCCGGCGTAGCCGAGTCGATCGCCGGGCTTCCGGCCAACAAGGCATGCGTGGGGGTAAGCCCGCCGTTGTTCGCCAACGGCCCCAGCAGAGGATCGGTGCTGGACATGTCGTCGACGTCGGTGAAATTACAGGAAGTACCATCCTCGATGTTGTATCCGCCCGAGCCAAGTCCGACACCGGTGCAGTTCCCCGAGGTGTTGTAGGCCACGATCGAATCTTCGATCTGGATGTGAGATCCGGCCGTGTTGACGATTCCAAGTGGCCCGTTTTCGGCTACGGTGGTCCACTCCAGCCAGATGTCACCGGCATCGTTGTGGACGCCGCCGCCGGAACCCGCCGCGCTGGCGGGATAGGCTGCGTCGACGTACACACCGCCACCGGCGCCGCTTGTGGCGCTGTTGTCGGTGATGCTGCTCTGGTACAGCGTGACCAACCCGGAGGTGTAGATCGCGCCGCCATCCGGCGCTTCGTTGTCTTCGAATCGAGTCTCGGTTGCCCAGGTTTCTCCGCCGTAGTAGTTGACGATGCCCCCCGCGATGACGCCGGCGGTATTTTCGTGGACCACGCTTTGATTCAGGTGAACCGTGCCGCCGTTGAAAATCCCCCCGCCGTCGTAAACGGCGTCATTGCGCCAGATGTCAACTCCGGTCAGGGTCGCCTCGGCACCCGTCCCTACGGCCAGCCCGCCGCCCGTCTCATGGGCAATATTGTCGTTGATCATCGCGCTGCCGGAGCTCATAACCAGCGTGCCGGGCGCATTGATCTGTATTCCGCCCCCCATGTCGGCGCTGTTTTGCCGCACCTGGGTTCCTTCCAGGACGAGCGTTCCGGTGCTGAAAATTCCCCCGCCGCTCGATCCGCCCATGATGCCTTCGGGGAACACACCCGTGTTTTCCGCCACGACGCCGCCGTACATCGTCAACGATCCCCAATTACGGATGCCGGCGCCAACTTGTTCCTCGCCGCCGCGAATCAACATCGTATGGATCTCCGCCGTTACCCCGTTGTGGATTTCGAATACTCGGTCGACACCATTGGCGTCGATGAACGGCGCACCTTCGCCGATGAGGATGGCGTCATCCGTGATGTCCAAATCACCGGTAGCCGCGGCGTCCTCCATAGTACCGGCGATCGAAAGATCGTAAATGCCGGCCGGAAGTCGGATGGTCTGTGTGCCAGAGCAGACGTTGGAGCCGATAACGGCTTCCCGCAGCGAACAGTCACCGTCACAAGCTCCGTCATTGGTGTCGTTGAATTTCGTGACGATAAATTCCGAAGCACAGTACGCGGGATTACATCCCTGCAGGGCAAGCGCCAGGAATATGAC
>JARRPX010000058.1 GCA_037382465.1 Anaerolineales bacterium
GATGCTGGCGAAACGTAAAATTTGTCAGGAGGTTCTCCATGACACATGCATTTTGTCCGGAATGTGATGCGAAGATCACAGTAGGACGAGACCCCAGTGAAGGACAGCAGGTTAGTTGTCCACAGTGTGGGGCGTATTTGATGGTCGTAGGCGTTTCACCGTTAGAACTGGATTGGGCTTTCGATGACGAAGAGCTCGAATACGACGATGATTACGACTACGAAAGAGAGGATGATTATTAAATCCAAATCGGTAGAAAAATAACGAGTTGGAATTTCAAGACAATTTAACATATCGGGGCGCAGAAGTTCCTGCGCCCTAGTTTTTTTAACCAGATTAAGCCGGGATGAGTTGGTGGGTTTTTCTGACACTCACTCGACGGGGGGATTGAAATAATTGTACACGGCGCGGGAGATGTCGGCGAACATCTTCGACGTCGGGTCCCAAAACATCTCCTGTTCTTGGAACAAGAACAGTGAAAACACGTAATCGCCACCCGGTGTGTAGACGATGCCGGCGTCTCCGATCATGTCGAAAGGCGAACTTGGCCAGCCATGCTTATGTGCCACCCGAGTGCCGTCCGGTACACCCGCTTCGATCAAACTCCCGATCTTGTTCTGAGCAAGCAGGTCGATCATATGGCTGCATTCCTGCGGTGTGACACGATCGGGGTAAACGGCGAGCAGTGCACCGCCGCCGTTCTCACAATGGTATATGTCCATCAACAGCATCCCAATATCAGACGGGGTGGTTTGCGTGTACTTATCCGGCCGGGTGTTGATGTCCGTTCGTTGGTTGGCGGGCGTGTTATAGGTACGCAGGAGCGGCGCGCCAAGATAATAGAACCCGCCCGAAAAGGTGTTATTCAAACCCAACGATTGAAGGATGTCCGTGACCGCAAGCGGTCCAAGATCGCCGCCAATTTGTTCCATCAACCAGTCTGAAGATTCGTTGCCCGAACGCGTGATCATGTCAAACATATGATCGTCCGCTTCTTCGCCGAAGGGTTCGTCGAACTCTATGAAGTATGCCGTCATGATGCCAATCTTGATGGTCGAGGCTGCGCCAAAGGAAACATCGGGTTCCGCAGGGATGTCTTCACCATTCAGGTACACGATGTGCAGCTCTTCACCCGACCGCAAATTCACCAGGAACAAATCTGTGAGGCCAGGAAAACCCGCGCCGTCCACGATCTGTTTGATTAAAATCTCGAGCGTGCCTAATGTCGGCCTCGGGGGTACGTCTTCCAGAACTGGCAGGTTAACGACCCGAGAATGGGGCAGCATCAAGATGTCCCCGATCAACCGTTGTGCCCGGTCGATATCGAGAACACGACCCGGTCTTCCGGGATTGAAATTGGGCGTTCCCGGAATGGGCTCGGCAAGATACGGAGGCTCGTCGTACCGGGCGGCAATATCCGCCAGGACCAATTCGAGCTGCGAAACGGAATACTCGGCACGCAAGGGTATCGCCGCTTCTTCCCCCGGACGATTCCACAGAAAGTCCATGAAGCCGGACCAGAAATCGTCGCCGGTACGCATCGACTCGGCTGCCGCCAGCATGACTTCGGTATCCAGGCGGAAACCAACGCTCGCTGGCGACATGAGGATGATCTGATCGTCGTAGTGCAGTTCGACGGGTGAGCTGTAGGTCTGCAGGATATGTTCGACTGCTTCAGTTTGGGACAGTCCACCGACGGGAACACCGCCGACGGTCAGTCCTTCCGGAAGACGTGCCCGCTGCCGGCTGAATGCGATCAGCTCGAAGAAGAAAAAGACAACCGCCGCCAATAACAAACCAATCGATATCCAGCGTAGATAATCGGGACCGCCTCGTCGCATCATTCCTCCAAAAACGAGAGTATATCACACCCGATAAGAGCTGCTTTTGAGTCACGCCGCATGATTGCAGATGTCAGAAATCGCATCCGGAATGGCAGTTCGAGTGAGATCTTCAGGCTTTAGACGACCCAGCCGCGCAGCAGCAAAGGCAGCAGGTTTGCGAAGGCATGCGCTCCCCAGGGCGCCCAGATCGATCGGAAACGAGCGTAAAGCCAACCGGACAGGATCCCAAACGCAAAGATGCTGACGATGTCCAGCCAACCCTGGCTCCAATGTCCTGGATGAAAACTGAAGAGCAGCGCCTGCGTCACGATTCCCGGCCAACGACCGAATTTCGCCAGCAGCGAGCCGCCGATATAACCACGGAAAAAGGTTTCTTCCAGAAATGGAATCCAGAATACCAATCCGAACAACAGCGTGCCGTTCCATCCGATCTGAGTCCAATCGTTCTCGATCCAGGCGTTGAACGCGAGGCTCAACCCGCGCCACACGGCGCCGGCCAGCATGCCCCAGCCCAACATCGCCAGCGCACGTTTGCGCCTGTAGCCATAGACGATTGGAGTCCTCCGAAAGAGCAGCAGCGTGAGCCAAGGGAGGACGGCGATGACCCAGACCCACGAACGAAGATATGGAGCGAAGCGGTCTGTACCCGAAATCGTTACGAAGTCGACGACGAGGATGAAGAACACTCCCGGAACGACGGCAGCCACGGGCAGCGATGGCAATCCGTTATCATCCACCGCCGAATCTCCCGGCGCCCGGCTAGAAACAAGCCCGTTCAAATCTACATTTCTTCCAAACGTTCCATCTGCGTCTTGATCTTCTCGGCAGCCTGTTGGAACTCGACCAGCCTGTCTCTTTCTTTTTGAACGACGTCTCCGGGCGCACGTTCGGAGAACGGGCCGGCCAATAATTTCTCGAGACGTTCGATCTGGGAGTCGACCTCCGCGTATTCCTCGGTCAGACGCTCGCGCTCCGTTTCCACGTCGATGGCGTCTTCCAGCCTGAGATGCACTTCGACCGGACCGATCACCAGCGGAATCGCATCTGCCGGAGGTGACGGTAAAACTTCGTGGACCTCCATCCGCCCAGGTTCGATGCCCGCCAGAGAAGCGACCGAATCCCGCTGTTCCTCCAGCATGCCCGCCATCGATCCGGCGTTGAACGTGGCTGCGATTTTCGTCTCGGGGGATATCCCCTGATCCGAACGGACGTTACGGATGGCACGCACGACGTCCATCAACAGATCGAAGCGGTCCATCGTGTCCTTTTCCGCCTCCGAAATGGGATTCCGATGCGGCCATTGCGCCACGATGAGCGCACCTTCCCACGCCGAAAGAAAACCAAACCCACCGCCGTGTTCGAGGCAAGCTGCTTTCAGTTTTCCCCAGAGTTCTTCCGTCACGTACGGCGTAAAGGGGTGCAGCAGTCTCAGACAGGCATCCAGCACCTCGACCAGGACTCTGGCGGTGTGCCAGGCACGCGCGCCGCCCTGCCTCGCCTGCAGCTTCGCGATTTCGATGTACCAATCGGCAAATTCACGCCAGAAGAATTCGTAAATCTGCCGTCCGGCTTCGCCGTATTGATAGGACGCAAAAAGCCTGTCCACGTCCCTCCCGAGTGTCTCCGGTTTTCGACAACGTCATGATCACGAAACGGCCCGCGTTCCAGATTTTATTGGCGAAATTCCGGTTGGCCTCCACGCGTTGGAGACTGAGATTCATGTCGTTGCCGGGAGTCGAACCGGTGAGCATGGTGTATCGGAGCGCATCGGTGCCGAATTCGTCCATGACCTCCAGAGGATCGATCACGTTTCCCAACGTTTTACTCATTTTCCGACCTTGCCCGTCGCGGACCAGGCCGTGCAGGTATACGGTTTCAAAGGGCGCGACGCCCGTGAACTCCAGACCCATCATGATCATCCGCGCCACCCAAAAGAAGAGGATGTCGTATCCCGTTTCCATCATCGTCGTCGGATAGAAGTAGCGGTAATCTTCGGTTTCTTCCGGCCATCCCAGCGTCGAGAAAGGCCACAAGCCTGAGGAAAACCATGTATCGAGTACATCGGGATCCTGCTCGATGTCCTTCGAATTACAGTGAGCGCATCGATCGGGATCGTCGCGTGCGACGGTTATTTCGCCGCATTCATTACAGTGCCAGGCCGGGATACGATGTCCCCACCACAACTGCCGGGAGATGCACCAATCACGGATGTTTTCCAACCAGTTGAAATACACTTTCGTGAAGCGCTCGGGCACGATTTTCACCTCGCCCCGGCGTACGACTTCGAGCCCCTTTTCGGCCAGCGGCTTCATGCTCACGAACCACTGCGTGGAAACCATTGGCTCGACGATTTCCCCGCCCCGCTGCGAGCGGGGAACCTGCATTAAATACGGTTCCGTTTTGATCGTAAGCCCGGCCGCTTCCATGTCGGCCCACAATTTCTCGCGGCACTCGAATCGGTCCATGCCTTGATAGGGACCGGCGTTTTCGTTCATCGTGGCATCCGGATTGAGTACGTTGATCACGTCCAGATTGTGGCGTTTGCCGATCTCGTAGTCGTTCGGATCGTGTCCCGGCGTGATCTTCAGCGCGCCGGTCCCGAATTCGATGTCCACGTAGCTGTCTTCGATCACCGGGATGAGACGGTTCAGCATCGGCACCACGCATTTCTTCCCCAGCAGATGCTTGTAGCGCGCATCTCCGGGATGCACGGCGACGGCCGTATCACCCAGAATCGTTTCCGGGCGCGTCGTCGCCACGGGGATGAAATCCTGCGAATCGGCGATGGGGTATTTGAAGTAATACAGCGTGCCCTGCTCCTCGGAATACTCCACCTCGAGATCGCTGACAGCGGTCTGCAGGCCTGGCGACCAGTTGATCAAGTAGGTCCCTCTGTAGATCAACCCCTTCTCGTAGAGACGCACGAAAGCTTCGCGCACCGCCTTCGACAAGCCGTTGTCCAACGTGAACCGCTCCCGGTCCCAATCACAGGAAGCGCCCAGGCGCCGCAGTTGCTGCGTGATGATACCTCCGTATTCCTTCTTCCATTCCCAGGCGCGTTTAACGAAGGCCTCCCGGCCGATCTCTTTACGGCTCGTGCCTTCTTTCCTGAGCATGCGCTCGACTTGAAGTTGAGTGGCGATGCCTGCGTGATCCGAACCCGGAACCCACAGCGTCGGTACACCCGTCATACGGCTGTGGCGAATCATCAGATCCTCCATGGTTACAAACATGGCGTGTCCCAGGTGCAGTTCGCCGGTGACGTTCGGAGGTGGAATGGAAATCACGAAAGGTTTCCGGTCCGGGTCGATGTGCGGTTTAAAAAAGCCGTTCGTCTCCCACCACGAATAGAGGCGTTCCTCCACTTCGTTGAAATCATAGGTTTTTGGAAGATCTTCGATTGTCATTTGCCTGATTCCTCCTGCTACACACCGTTCAACTTGCCCGACGGAAGATTTCTCGATCGACGCTGGTTTCCATGGATAGGTCCGTCGGCAGCGAATCAAAAAGCCCCTCGTCCTCGAGGACGAAGGACTTGACCTCCGCGGTACCACCTCGCTTCACCGGGCCAATTCGCCTGGCGCTCTCACTCCTCGACCAACATCGGGGATCCGCTGTAACGGGCTTACCCGCGCCGTTCTACTCACCTCTCAACGAGGTCTTCTTCGGCGTTCATCCCGGGCGACGTTCAACAGCTGCTGCCGTGGGGGCTTTCAGCCTGCGGCCGCTCCTTCTCTACCAGCGCCTGGCAGTTTACTCCTCCCGGTGTTCGTGTATGAATTTGTGGGCAACATTATAGCATAGAAACCACGGCAGCATGGAACTGAAGAACCGATCGAGCCGGATCGTGTGAACCCGTTACATGAGGCACGTCATCTGAAATTGATCGTGGTTCTCTTTCCGTCACCGGCATTGCGGAATTTCAGCGGCACTCTGATCGTGAATGTACTCCCCTGTCCGAGTCTGCTCTCGACCTGAATCCTTCCGTTGTGTTGTTCAACGATCGATTTTACGATCGCCAGGCCCAGCCCCAACCCCTGCTCGTGGAACGCATCCGTAGCGCTGGTGCGGAAGAACTTCTCGAACAAGCGTGCCTGGTCTGCCGGCGCAATGCCAACTCCTGTGTCCGCCACGGCGATGATTTGATCTTCCTCGCTTTGTTCCGCTCGCACCACGACGCTTCCGTTCGCGGGCGTATACTTCAGCGCGTTGTCCACCAGATTCGATACCGCCTGGCGCAGCAGTCCGGGATCGGCGTCGACAGGCTGCATTCCGTCTGCCAATTCAACGTCGATGGCGATGCGTTTACTCACCGCCTGAGGACGGTAAGCATCGACCACATCCTTGATCAGCGCCTCGATGCGGATGCTCGATACGTTCAAACCCATGCCGGCCTCGATCCGGCCCAGATCGAGCAAGTTATCGACCAACTTACTCATGTGGTCGATACTCGTAAGGATCTTCTGTAAAAACTCATCCTGCTGTTCGTTTACGTCTCCGACCATGCTCAGCATGGTTGCATATCCGCGCATCAGCGTGAGCGGTGCACGCAGGTCCTGGCTGACCGTGGAAACGAACTCCGATTTCAGCGCGTCGAGCTTCTTGTAATGAGATACGTCCCATAAAACACAGATTCTTCCCGCAGGAACGCCATCCTCGGACCGAATATCCGTTATGGAAGCGAACATGATGCGCCCGGAATCCATTTCGATTTCCGCCGCATGTTCCGTTACACCACCGTCCAGCAGAAGCGTACGCAGATCCGGGTTCCGGACGACTTCCGTCACGGGTTTCCCGAGACTTTCCCGTTCACCGGCGCCGAACAAACTTGCGGCTGCAGGATTGAGAAGAGAAACCCGGCCCACGGAATCGACCATCATCACCGCCGCCGGCGTACCCTCCAGAACGGTAACGAGACGCATGCGCTCGTGCTCCGCACGTTGATACAAACGGACTTTGGTTATCGCTACGGCCAGTTGGTCGGAAAGGATGGATAGCAAATTGAGGGCATCCGGACTCATCACGTAGGGCGACCGATGGCCAAGCCAGAGAACGCCGACGAACTCATCTTCGTGTCTCATCGGCATGGCAGCCAGTGTTTCGATCGGTGCGTTCAAATCCGTGAGATCGAGGACCGCACCGGCGCGCGTAGGATTCTCCAGCACGAAACGTCCTCGGTGACTGGAAAGCGCCAGGACCTGCGGGTCCAATGCCGCCCAGTTGCCCGGATCGTCGCCCGCGGAGAAACCCAAAAGCCGGGGATCATCTTGTGCAGCTGCCAGCGCAATACGAACGTGATCGGCAGCGGCAATCTGCCGGATACCGTCCAGAATCGGATGCAGCATCTCTGTCAGGTCGAAGCTGGTGGAAAGCCGTTGACTGACGTCGAGCAGCAGCCCCATCTCATCCAGCCTGGCTTTCAGGCTGCGGCGCATCATCTCGAACGAGGAAGCGAAGCGGCCAATCTCGTCCTCGCCGTTTGCCGGCACAGGCTGATCGAGATTTCCGCGCGCGATCGACTGGGCCACCTGTGCCATCTTCCGCAAGGGATGCATCAAACGATGACTGATGAGGAAAACTGCGCAGAGGAGCACGACGCCCACCACGACCAGCCAGAGTCCGAGACGCAGGGAGATTTGGAGCGCCTGACGATGGACCTCGCGCAGCGGAACGATGACGACGACGTGCCAGGAGTACTCTTCGATCGCCTCGTCGTAGACCAATTGTCGCGTGCCGTCTTGGGTATACTCGATGTTTACTGTGCCGCTCGTTTCAGGGTGAAGATTGAACTGGCGGTTTACCGGGCCGTTTTCGGGGCGAATCAAGACATCGCCCTGCTCGTCGGTGACGAATGCCGATCCGTACGAAAACTGGTCGAAACTCTGTACCAATGGCGTCAAGATGAGGTTGGATTCCAGGGAGGACCAGCCAACCACGACGCCGACCGCCTGGTCATTTTCATCGGGGAGGATCGGCGTGATGAAAGCCATGCGGGCGCCTGCGCCCACAGCAGAACCAAACTCGATCGTTTCGGACGGTATGCCCCGCAACGCCGCATTCAGGTTGGCCTGAAAGCCCTGGGAATACCCAGGCAGCTCCGTGGCTTCAGGATATGCGACTTCCAGACCGTGTTCACGGTCGTACACTTCCAGACTCTCGAAAAAGGTGTACGCGCGAAGAAGCTGATCCAACGGTTCTTCCGTCCAAGAACCGGAACCGAAACGGACGCCAAGATCTTCCGCCAACTGGCGGCTGTATTCTCTGCCGGTGTGGACGAAAAAGGGGATGATGCCGCTGGCCTGGTTGGCGGTCTGCTGCATGTGCTCGGTGAGCATGGCACGCGCAGATTGTTCAGCCGAGACCCAATCTCCCATCAATATCACGCTGCTGGCGATAAAGCCGGAAAAAAGGAGAACTGCGCTCAAACGCACGGCCAACGATTGACCAAATCCCCGCGTGATACCTCGTCTCGGTTCGTACCAGATATTCACTGCCTGGCGTTTTATCAGTTCACAAAATGCGCCGCCGATCGTCACTTCGATGATCGCGGCCAATGCCGTCAGGCCGAGCAGCGAAAGAGTGATGTCTATCCTGCGGTACAGGTCACCTTGTGATGTGGTGAAGATGCCGATGCCTCGAAGGAGAGCATAAACTACACCGCTGGCCAGACCGCTGATGAACGGACTGCGAAACAATCGCCCCTGTAATCCGCCATCATCCCGCCGCATCAACCAGGCGGCAATTCCTGCCTGCAAGCCCATAAAAATGGGGGTGAGTACGCTGTACGTTTCGAAACCGCCGCGCGCCACCCCGGCGACGACACCGACGATGATCGCATCACGGATTCCCAATACTCCCCCGGCGAACAACCAGGGGATGGCGCCGAATATTGCCACGAAGGGTCCGCGCAGTTCTTGCGGAACGAAGGCCAGCGTTTCCGTTCCTGGTACGTGAAAATGCAGCAAGAACGTGAGGCTCAGGATGGGGGCGACGACGAGTAAAAATGGAAGACGTGCCCAGAATCGTTCCTTAATTTTCTTCGATGTTGCCGGGACGTGCGACGGAGAGCGTATGTAGAATACGATCAACAATGCCAGCGCGGTTCCCCCGGCCAGATAACCGAGCAATGATGAGGGAAAGTTGAATTTCAAACTCTGGTCAAAACCCCACCAATCAACGGACATCTGCGCCTCGGAGGAAATAAAGACTTCGAGCATTATAGCATCCTGGATTCGCGATTCCAAACGAAGACCCAGTCCACTTCTTGCCCCTCGTATCGCTTTATGCTAGACTGCCATCAACCGGGGAATCATCCCAAATGGAGCGCCCGGAATGGCAGAAAAGATACTCATCATCGATGATGACGTCGATACCCTGAAACTCGTGGGCTTGATGCTCGAACGCCATGGGTATGAGATCGTTGTTGCGAGCAATGGAGCCCTGGGTATCGAACGGGCCAAAGAAGATACTCCACAGCTCATCCTGCTCGACATCATGATGCCGGACATGGATGGGTATGAAGTCACACGCCGACTGCGAGCCGATCCCGCACTGGCACACATCCCGATCATCATGTTCACTGCAAAAACCATGGTCGACGATAAAGTCGCCGGTTTCGAGGCGGGCGTTGACGATTACTTGACTAAACCGACTCACCCGGCCGAACTGACGGCGCACATCAAGGCCGTTCTCGGGCGAGCGACTCAAACCCAGATCGCCAAGCCCGAGAGGGCCAGAACCATCGCCTTTTTGGGCGCACGCGGCGGCATCGGGACGTCAACGCTCACTTTGAACGCCAGCATCGCACTGCAGCAAGAAGGCGATGATGTGATTTTTGCAGAACTCAATCCCGGTCACGGAACGGTGGCTCTCGTGGAAGCGGTCGTCACCAATCTGGCGTCAATGTGCACCACCGTCGTGCTTGACCTCGGCTGCTCGATGCGCCCGTACGTCAAACCGATATTGAAAATGTGCGATTGCCTGATCCTCGTGGTAGAACCGATTTTCCCGTCCAACATACTCGGAAGATCGCTGCTTCAGGAACTTTCCAGCGACGGGATCCAGCGCGATAAGATTTATCTCGCCCTGATCAACCGGGTTCGTTCTAGCATGCAGATACCATGGCGCCAGGTTGAGACCGAGATCGGTCTCGAGTTGGCCGGAATCGTTTCCCCCGCGCCGGATTTAGCCTATCAGGCTTCCAGCGGCTCGACGCCCCTGTTGCTCGCCCACCCGGATAGTCTCGTTTCAGATCAAATACGCAAGCTGTCGAAGTTTCTTACCCAGCGCCTCGAACGTGTCGTGAGTTGAGCCGCGTCGTGAAGCTTGATGATCCCGAGAGTCTCCTCCAAAGGGCGATTTCGCTTCTTAAAAACTCAAAACATACCGTTGCGCTTACCGGAGCAGGGATATCGACGCCCTCGGGGATTCCGGATTTCCGTTCCGCCCATTCCGGTTTGTGGAAACGCTACGATCCGATGGAAGTGGCTTCGCTGATGGTCTTTCGACACTCTCCCCAAAAATTTTACGAATGGATCCATCCTCTGGCCCAACAAATCCGGGACGCCACGCCCAATCCTGCGCACGTTGCCCTGGCGCGTCTCGAGAGAGCCGGCTATCTGGACGGCATCATCACACAGAACATCGACGCACTTCATCATCGAGCAGGATCACGAGTCGTCCTCGAACTTCACGGGCATCTCCGTCAAGCGATGTGTGTTTCCTGCTACGAAGTCTACGATACAGATGGCATCATGGAAGACTTCATTCGAAGCGGAGAGGTCCCGCGCTGCGTAAAATGCGGCGGCGTCCTGAAGCCCAACGCCGTCCTGCTCGGAGAACAGCTGCCCTACGAGGTTGTCCGATCCGCAGAAAAACTCCTGGCGAACTGTGAATTGATGATCATCGCCGGCTCGTCGCTCCAGGTTGTCCCCGCGGCCACATTACCGATACCGGCGCTAAATGCCGGGGCGAAACTGATCATCGTCAACCATACGCCTACTTACCTCGACGAGCGTGCGGACGTCGTCATTCACGGCGATGTGGAGACCGTTCTACCTTATCTTGCAGATGGAGTACTGGGTAAAGATCATGAGTAAATCACGTTCAGCAAAAGACGAATCGGCAATTCGCAACTATCCACGGTTGCTGAAACGCTATGCGCGTCTTTTAGACGTCAGTTCGGAGCTGGTTTCCACGCTCGAGCAAGGCACGCTGCTGCAGCATATTGCCGAAGTTGCCCGTGAGTTGACGACCAGCGAGGCTTCTTCGATCTTGTTGTACGATCCGCAGACCAATCATCTGTACTTCGAAGCGGCGACGGGGCCTTTGAAAGAGGGTTTCATCCGCTCTGCCGTGCCGACGGACACCAGCATCGCTGGTTGGATTTTTTCAAATCGCGAACCTTTGCTCGTCGAGGATACGAAGACCGATTCGCGCTTCTTCGCCGACATTGATTTACAAACCAACTTCCTTACCCGCTCCATCCTCGGCGTTCCATTGCAGACCAAGGACAAAACCATCGGGGTAATCGAGGTTCTCAACAAAACCCAGGGAACCTTCGTCGAAGACGACCAGCTGATCCTGCGTTCGCTGGCCGCCCAGGCGGCGATTGCCATCGAGAACACGCGTTTGTTCCAACAAAGCGACCTGATCGCCGAGATGGTTCACGAGCTGCGTACACCGCTCGCCTCGCTCCTGGCGGCCGCCCATCTCCTCCAGCGGCCGGATCTTCCCGCCGAGCAAAACACGAAGCTCAGCCAGACCATATTCTGCGAAGTACAGCGCCTGAACGACATGACGACGGATTTCCTGGAACTGGCGCGCCTGGAATCCGGTCGAGCGAAATTCGAACGGGAACCGGTCCATCTCGAAGGTTTGATCGTGGAATGTCTGGAAATCGTTCGTCCCCAGGCGGACGAACGAAAAATCGCGTTGAAAACCGATTTCGACCGCAGCCTCACTCCGGTACAAGGTGACCGCAATCGATTAAAACAATTGGTACTGAATCTGCTCACCAACGCAATCAAGTACAACGACCCGGGTGGCAGCGTGATGGTATCCCTGCAGCGTGAAAACGGATCGCTCGTATTTTCTGTGGAAGACACCGGCTGCGGCATCCCGAAAGAAAGTTTGCCGCATATTTTCGAACGTTTCTATCGTGTACCGGATCAAGAAAAGGACGTCAAAGGTACGGGATTGGGCCTGGTGATTGCCAAACGCATCGCCCGCAACCATCATGGAGATATCGAAGTCGAAAGCGAAATGGGGGAAGGAAGCACCTTCAGACTTAGACTGCCGATTCCCTAAAACTCGAATGGTAACGCTTACGTTTTTATGATCAACCTCTGCGGCCGAACTGGCGCTCGAGTGCGTCGACGGAAAGATGGATCATCGTCGGACGGCCATGTGGACAAGTTCGTGGCGCAGTACAACTTTCTAGATCGCGGAGCAGTTTCTGCTGCTCTTCCATGGAGAGCACCTGGCCCGCTTTGATCGCTGCGCGCTTGCAGGCTCGCGCGGCCAACCTCGCCTCCGTTTCCTTCGCCAGGGGGGTTTCATCTTCTTCAAAATCTTCCACGACGGATCGAATGATCCGTTCGGGATCGGCACGAACGAACATCGCAGGAATGGCTCTCAGCCTGTACGTCCGCTGCCGCAGCACTTCGGATTGATTTTCGAGGAGATCGCTTTGCTCGATGCTGAGGGTCACCACCAGCGGTTCAAGCAGAGTTTGCACCTCGACCTGATTCTCTTCGTACGCCCGCATCAACGCTTCGAACAACACGCGTTCGTGTGCCGCGTGCTGATCGACCAGATAAAGCCCATCCGGGCCTTCAGCGACGAGATACGTGGCGCCGATCTGGCCTACGGCTCGCAGCAGCGGTAAATTGCCCACTGGCAGGGCGGATTGAAGCCGGATTCCGCCGCCCACATCCTGCGCGTCCACCAACTGCTGTGTAAGCTGCCAATCGCTCTGGACCTCCGAATCTGATTCCAGCCAGGAGCCGGACACCGAAGCTCCCAATCCGAGCGCAGGAGACGGCGCTTGACCCAATAAAGTCGATCGGACGACTCGCTGGACCACCGAGAAAACGACATCCTGCTCCCGAAAACGCACCTCCGCTTTGGCGGGGTGTACGTTCACGTCGACCATATCGGGTGGAAGATCCAGGAACAGAACCGCCATTGGATATCGCCCGACCATGAGCAGCGCATGGTAGGCCTGAACCACAGCGGCAGAGAGACTGGCATCCTGCACCCAACGCCCGTTTACGAAAAACGTCAATTCCCTTCGATTGCCGCGATGGATCGACGGCGGACTTATGAAGCCCCGGATTTGGAACGGCGTCCGGCTGTTTTCCGGAATGGCGATCAATTCTCTTGCCTTCTCCACGTCGTAGATCGCCGCCAATATTTCTCTGCGATCTCCCTTTCCGGAGCTCAGGAATGTTTCCCGCCCCTCCTGCGTGAGTTTAAAACGCACCTCGGGGTAGGCCAGTGCATAGCGTGTCACCAGGGCGGAAATCCGCCTGCGTTCCGTATTTTCGGATTTGAGGAACTTCCTGCGAGCGGGAACGTTGAAGAATAGATCGCGGACTCGCAGAGTCGTGCCTCGGGGTGCACCCACAGACTGCACCTCTCCCGCCTGGCCGCCATCCACGATCAACCGGCTTCCCGCTGCCTCCCCGGCCGTTTTCGTCACCATTTCGAGCCGCGAGACCGCACCGATGGATGATAATGCTTCACCCCGGAAGCCGAGGCTTTGAATTGCAAATAGATCTTCAGCCGTGCGCAGCTTCGATGTTGCGAAGCGGGCAACCGCCAGTGGTACTTCCGAGCGAGGTATGCCAACGCCGTCGTCGGAGACCTCGATCAGGCCGCTTCCGCCGCGCTCCACCTTGATCTCGATCGAACTTGCAGAGGCATCGAGCGAATTTTCTACCAACTCCTTGACGACCGAAACCGGCCGTTCGACCACTTCGCCGGCGGCAATGGCGGAGGCGACATCTTCGGGTAAAATCTCGATAGGCATTGAAGTCTTCATCGTGGAAGTAGATTATAACCTCGAGGATGTATGTTGACACCCTGCATCACAACTCCTATACTGCCGCGGGTGGTCCAACGCAGTCGTTCTCGCGGAGCCGCATCGATGCGACGAACGGTCCATGCCGATAGACCGCCATATCGCCTCGAACGATGCGCCGGACGATACGAACGACCTTCCTGGAATGGGATGGGTTATCTTTGAGAAGACGAGAAGGATATCTCTGAATGGCCACAATCCGTACAATTTTCTTTGATCTGGACGACACGCTCTACCCGAACACCAACGGATTATGGGAAGCCATCGGAAAGCGGATCAACGCTTTTATGGTCAACCGCTTGGACCTGCCCGAGCAGCGTGTCTCCACGATTCGGGATGAGTATCTGCGTTCCTTCGGTACGACGCTGAACGGGTTGATTGCCAATCACCAGGTCGATCCACAGGAATATCTGGCCTACGTTCATGACGTTCCGCTTGAAAATTACCTGCGGCCGGATCCGGATCTACAGCAAATGCTAGCCCGGATGCCGCAGCGAAAGATCATCTTCACCAATTCCGACACGGGACACGCCAGGCGCGTGCTCGCCATTCTGGGCGTCGAGGCGTACATCGATCGTATCCTCGACATCGTCGCGCTCGACTTCATCAACAAACCAAAGCCACGAGCGTATACACGCGCACTGGAAATTACAAACTCCGGAAATGCGGAGAACTGTCTCTTCCTCGACGATCGGGTCGAAAATCTGCTACCCGCAGCCGAAATTGGCATGAAGACGGCTCTCGTTGGAGATAAATCCAAACCCGATGGTGTGGATTATCACGTAAAGAGCATCACGGACCTTTTGTCCACGATACCCGAGTTAACAAAGTCAAACGACGATGAAAGAAGGAAATCCTGATGGAAGACGGGTTCGGGATTGTATGCGGGGCGATCGTTCTGGTCTTGCTCTTCAACCTCGGAATTTTGGTTTCCATACTGCGCCGCGGTGGCAAGATCTTCGATAATCCCTTCAAGGGTTACCGACCACCCTGGGATCTTGAGCAGGAAACAGCCGAGGAACTCCGAAAATCACTTCTCGAACTGGACCGCCTTCCCGACAAGGAAACGACTTCTCCCGATGGCTAATAAACTCCAAAAGCTGTCCGACGCGGTGAATCTCATACCGGAAAGCGGGTGTACGATCGCTTTCGGAGGCATGACGCTATACCGCCGGCCGATAACCTTCGCTCTCGCTTTATTGGCCCGATATCAACGCGAGCAGCTCCCCAAGGCATTGACACTGCTCTGCTTCACGGCGGGCATAGAAAGCGATCTACTCGTTGGCGCCGGTATGGTTTCGAAGGTTCGCTCGTGTTATTTCGGATTGGAATCATTCGGCCTCGCGCCGAATTTCACCTCGGCGGCCGGCAGCGGCGACATCGAGGTTATCGAGGAGACCGAGGCCAGTCTGGCTAATGGGATTCGCGCCGCCATGGCCGGAGTCGGTTTTCTGCCTTCCACGGCGTGGCAGGGCACGGATTTACCACAACTCCGTCCGGACGTCAAAGAAATCGTCGATCCGTACTCCGGCGAAAAGTTGACCGCCTTCCCTGCGATCCACTGCGACGTCGCCGTGATCCATGCCCTCAAAGCCGATCCGGATGGAAATGCCAGCATCGGCGGGAACAAAGGCATCGACGAGGAACTGGCGCTGCTTGCAGACACCGTGATCGTCACGGCCGAGAAGATCTCGCCCAAGCTCGACAAGGCGGAGATACTCGGTCCGCTTATCGATACAGTCGTGGAGCTTCCGAACGGCGCCTGGCCCAGTTCCTGCCATCCACTTTACCCGCTCGACGGGCTTGCGATTCTTGAATACACGGAAAAAGCGGGAGGCGAGGAATACGACGATCTCATCACGTCCTGGCTGCAGAAATGCGGTTTGGATAATTCGTGACTTCGCTCGGCATTTGTCGGAACAGAAAAGGTCGGCACACAAAGCATCATCAGCCCGATAAAGCATCGATCCTGGTGAAAATCAAGCACGCCTCTTCCCGAATTCACAATATTCTTATACTAACGTGTTATGGTTAAGCGTACCTGCGCAAGTTCTGCAGGAGGAGTGAAAATATGTCACCGAAAGTAAAAATGTTCTTGCTGGGCGCGTTCGTCAGCGCGATATTGTCCGCGGCGCTGTTCGCGGTCGGACTGGCGATGGGCATCAGCCTCCACACGGAGGAAACGCCGTCGACGTCCTATTGCCAGGACATTTCGTCCGATGAGATGCAAACCTTGTTCGCGCCGTTTTGGCAGGCCTGGGACATCCTGCACAACTACTACGTCGAACAACCGCTGGACGATACGACGCTCATGCAGGGTTCGATCAGAGGACTGGTCGATTCGTTGGGCGACCCTCACTCATCGTACATGGATCCAAGCGAGTTCGAACAGGCCAGCGCCACCCTGGAAGGTTATGAAGGCATCGGCGCCTGGGTCGATACGGACACGGAATACCTGACCATCCTCTCGCCCATTCCCGGATCGCCGGCCGAAGAAGCTGGATTGCAGCCCGGCGACGAGGTCATCGCCATCGACGGCGAAGACATGACGGGCATCGATGGCAACCTGGTTATCCAGCGCATCCTGGGACCTGCAGGTACGACGGTTCATCTTTCGATCTATCGTCAAGGTGAAACGGACCTGCTCGAATTCGACATCGAGCGCGCCCACATCGTTATCCCGACCGTTGAGGGAGAAAAACTCGATGATGGAATTGTATACATCCAGCTCTTTTCGTTTGCCGAGACGACTTCCGACGACCTGCGTACCATGTTGTCCGACCTCGTCGACGATGAAACGACAGGACTGATTCTGGATCTGCGGAGCAATGCCGGAGGCTACTTGTTCAGCGCAATCGACGTAGCTTCGGAATTCATCGACGACGGCGTGATCGTCACCGAGCGTTTCGGCGACGGCAGCGAAGAAGTCCATCGCGCCAACGGCGGTGGTCTGGCCACCGACGTTCCGCTGGTCGTGCTGGTCAACGCAGGCACGGCTTCTGCTTCCGAAATCGTCGCCGGAGCCATCCAGGATTACGACCGCGGTCTTCTCGTGGGCGAAACCACGTTCGGCAAAGGATCGGTGCAGCAGTGGATCGCACTTTCAACCGACCAGGGCGCCGTTCGGGTGACCGTCGCAAAATGGTATACGCCGAACGATCGCTTGATCCACGGACAGGGCCTCACGCCGGACATCGAGGTCACGATGACCGTCGAGAACTGGGAAGCCGGCAACGATCTGCAGCTCGACGCCGCGATCGAACTCCTGCTTACAAATAATCAATGAACTCTCGGGGCTTCCCGAGAGAAGGAGAAAGTAAGATGTTTTTCTTGAATTCCACGTATTTCTTGTACATGATCCCCGCGTTCATACTCGTGATGCTGGCACAATACTGGGTCAATTCGACCTATCGCAAGTGGAGTCAGGTACGCAATCTCAATCAGATGACCGGCGCGGAAGCCGCGAAAAGGTTGCTGAGCTACGGAAACCTGAACAACGTCAGTCTGGAGGGCACGCCCAATCAACTCGGCGATCATTACGACCCTCGTTCCCAGACGCTCAAACTCTCGCCGGGCGTCGCCCAGGGTCAATCCGTCGCCGCCCTGGCCATCGCCGCCCACGAAATCGGGCATGCGCTCCAGGATCGACAAGGGTATCTGCCGCTTCGATTCCGCGCTGCGCTCGTTCCGGCCGTGAACATCGGTTCACGTTTGGGTTTGATTTTAATCATCGTAGGCCTGCTCATCCGAGGCGTTTTCGGCACACAGATGGCCTGGCTTGGCGTTGGAGCGTTTGCCCTGGGTGCCGTTTTCTCCCTCGCCACGCTCCCCGTCGAGCTTAACGCTTCCTCCAGGGCGCGAGTATTGCTCTCCAACAGCGGACTGATCCGCTCGGAGGAAGAGAAACGCGGCGTCGATGCCATGTTGAATGCAGCGGCCTTCACCTACGTTGCCGCCCTGGCTGCCGCTATATTACAGCTGCTCTACTGGATAAGTCTCGTCAGTGGAGGCAGTAGACGCCGGCGCTGACTGGTCGGTGCGTCGAAAATGCACAAGGGGTCGTTTTGACTCGCCTCTGACCAAGTGCTAGAATCAGTTGCCTGATGGCCTTCTTCTGGCCAATGCAAGGCTTGACAAGTCACGGAAGGAGGCAACCATGGGTATTCGTATTCTTCGCCTGGTTTACCCGCCGGCTTTAATCAGCAAACCAATACTCTACCAACTTATCAAACGCTTCCAAGTCGAAGTAAACATACGTGAAGCTCATATCACGCTCGAGGAAGGTTGGCTCGAAGTGGAATTGAATGGGGAGACGAAAGAATTGAACCGTGCGGTTCGATTCCTGGAAGAAAAAGGCATCGAAGTCATCCATCAGGATTGAGGCAGTACCATGGAACAATCACAGATCGATCTCACCATCGAACAAATCCGGAACGCACTTGAATCGGGCGATGTTCTTGAGGCCATCGCCGCACTCATCCGCTTGCATCCCGCAGATCGTGCTGAGGCTTTTTCCGATCTAAAGGACGTCGAACAAGCCTCGATTCTACCGGGTTTGGACGTCCCGACGACCGCCGACCTGCTCGAGGAGCTTGAAGACCCGGAGGCTGCCGACGTCGCCGAGGGACTCTCGCGTGAACGCCTGGCAGACGTACTCGATCAGATGGAGCCGGACGAAGCTGCGGACGTTTTGGGCGACATTTCGCCGGAACTCGCCAAAGACATGCTTACCAAAATGGAAGACGCAGAGGAGGTTCTTCCGTTACTCGGACACGCAGACGAGACAGCCGGCGGTTTGATGACCACGTCATTTATCGCTCTGCAGCCGAACACCACTGCGAGTGAAGCGATTGAATATCTTCGCGGAATCGGTCCGGACGAAGAGACGCCGTATTATTTGAACGTCGTAGATCGCCAGGGACGACTGGTGGGGATGGTTGGTCTGCGCGAATTGGTGATCGCCGATCCAAACACCCGCATCGAAAAAATCATGAAACGCGACGTCATCCACGTGACCACCGATACCGATCAGGAAGACGCAGCCCGATTGATGGTCCGCTATGATTTGGCCGCACTGCCCGTCGTTACCGATAAGGGCATCCTCGTCGGCGTGATCACCTACGACGATTTGATGGACGTACTCGAGGCCGAAGCGACGGAGGACATCTACCGCCTGGCGAACGTGTCGGATCCCGAGTTATCAGTCGAGAGTCCGATTCGCTTGAACGTCAGACGCAGGCTGCCGTGGCTTCTGGTGAGTGCCGCGACGGCGTTTTTCGCTTCGTGGGTCATCTCGCGCTTCGAGTCGACCATCGCGCAGGTCGCCCTGCTTGCCGTATTCCAGTCCATCGTCAGCGGATTGGGCGGCAATTCTGCTACCCAAAGCCTGGCGATCATGGTGCGCGCCATCGCACTGGGTGAAATTCAACTGCGCGACTCCTGGCGCATGGTCTTCAAGGAAGTCGTTACTGGGATCTTGCAGGGAACGGCCATTGGCATCATCGCTGGATTCGGAGTTTATTTCTGGAAAGGCAATCCAACGCTGGGCTTCATTCTCGGCCTGGCTCTGCTCGGTAACTTGCTCGTCGCGGGTCTCGTCGGCACGACGATTCCGTTGATATTAAAATCTTTGAATATGGACCCGGCGCTTGCTTCTCCCGTGCTGGTGACGACGGTCACCGACAGTGCCGGCTTCGCCCTTTTTTTGGGTTTGGCGACGTACTTTTTACCGTACCTGAAATGACGGATACCAGATGGCAAAGCAGCTGATCGTCAACGCCGACGATTACGGCCGGACGGAGGGCGTCTCGCGCGGAATCCGCCGGGCGCACTTGGAAGGGATCGTCTCCACGACGACGGTGATGATGAACCTGCCGGGCGCAGCGGAAGCCGTACGCCTCGCCAAGGAAGAAAGCCCGCAGCTCGGACTGGGCGTCCATCTGAATGTCACCTACGGCGAACCCCTGTCCCCAAAAGTGAAACGATCGTCGATGACAGATTCCTTGGGAAGGCTGCCGCCGAAGGAATTTTTCTTTCAACATCCTGGCCGAATCGTACCCGACAACGTGAAGAGAGAGTGGCGGACGCAGATCGAAACCTTCCTGGCATGCGGCGCCGTTCTGGATCACATCGATTCCCACCATCACGTCGCTCTGGCGTCCGGGCAACTTTGGGGACTTTACCTCGAGTGCGCCGGTGAATACGGCTGTGGTGTACGCCTGCCCAACGCCGTCGACGTTCCGGATGACGAACTACGTGATGCCCTGCCCCAACGATGTATCGACTTCGCGCGCCGTGAGGCGTTGCGCTCACTGGACGATGCCGACATTCACCATCCAGATCACTTCTTCGCTTCCTTTTTCGCCGCCGGCGTGAGTCTGGAGCACTTCATCCGCATCTTGCGTTCACTTCCGGACGGCGTGAACGAGTTGATGTGCCATCCCGGTTTCGTGGACTCAGAATTACGCGCTACCAGTGGCTATGCGAAACCCCGGGAACGGGAATTTCAAATTCTGACCGATCCCGCCGTTCGCCAGGCGATCCAGGAAAACAGGATCACGCTGTCGTCATTTCGGCGAGCGCGCGCATGAACCCGAAACCGTGGCTCGTACACCTGCTGCGATTTTTCTTCAAACACCTGTACACGACCTTCGCCTGGGCATACGACTTCGTCGCCTGGGCCACATCCATGGGCCAATGGCGCACGTGGCAATCGGCGGCCCTCCACGAAGACCTGCAAGACCCAATCCTCGAACTGGGCGCAGGTCCGGGACATCTGCTGCTCGATCTGCTGCGCAAAGGACACAGCGCCGTTGCGCTCGATGCTTCGAGGCAAATGACACGCCTCGCCGCTGATCGACTGCGCAGGAAAGGTTTCCATGCCTCGCTCCTGCGTGCCAAGGCGCAAAACATCCCGCTGCCGGCAAACACCTTCGCCGAAGTCATCTCCACCTTCCCCAGCGAATACATCTTCGATCGACACACGCTGGAGGAGATCTGGCGGGTATTACGTCCTGGTGGGGAATTGATCGTCGTCGGAGTCGCACACATTACCGGTCGAGGTGTTCACGATCGTCTGGCTTCCTGGCTGTACCGCTTCACCGGCCAAGCCGGTGACCCCGGCGATCGCTGGATGCAGCCGCTCGAAGAGATGGGGTTCAAGCCCAGGCTCGAACGCGTACGACAACCGCGCGCGATCGTGCTTCGTTTCAGAGCCAGAAAGCCGGTATCATGAAACTACGGTTTTCGATCCCGACCTGGGGTCGTTATAATGGAAGCAGGGTCTCCGATATACAACACGCCTTGCGGCACGACCCTGCGCAGGACCGGCAAATCACCAACATCGAGCGGTGCACATCGCATCGAGTGAATCCATGGAGTAAATCTTGCGACGAGTAAACGAAAACGACCTGGCCATGATCGTTTCGAGCGATCACAAGTATCTCTTCATTCGCATGGAAAAGGGAAAGGAACTCCAGACCCATCGAGGCATCTTGAAGCACGATGACATCATCGGTATACCCTGGGGTTCTGAAATTCGCAGTCATCTCGATATGCGTTTTTATGTGCTCGAGCCGACACTGCGAGATTTACTGCTGCACATCAAACGCAAATCCCAGATCATCTATCCCAAGGACATCGGATATATCCTGCTTCGTTTATCCATCGCACCCGGAAAGACGGTCGTCGAAGCAGGGACGGGCTCCGGCTCGCTGACGCTGGCGCTCGCCTGGTCTGTGGGACCCGAGGGCAGAGTGATTTCGTACGACCGTCGAGCCGACATGCAGAATCTCGCCCGAAAAAACCTCGAACGCGTCGGTCTGGAAGATCGCGTCGATTTGAAACGAAAAGACATCGAGGAAGGGTTTGAAGAATCCGGCGTCGAAGCGCTCTTCCTCGATCTTCCAGCGCCAGAGCAGTACCTGGGGCAAGCGCGTACAGCTCTGGTGGACGGAGGCATGCTTGGAATCATCGTTCCGACAACGAACCAGGTAATCGACATACTGCACGGCATCTCGATACACGCGTTCGAACTCATCGATGTGTGCGAGATCGCTTTACGCTTTTACAAGCCCGTACCCGAGCGTCTTCGTCCTGTGGATCGCATGGTTGCACACACTGGCTATCTCATATTCGCCAGAGCGGTCATCCCTTTCGAGGGGTAGACTTCCGATTAACTTGCACGTTTTTTACAAAACGGAAACACTATCTTAAAATAACGCAGGCACGATTAATGGCAACAAAACGTGTTGGAGGATGAAAATGTCTCGCTTCCGTCGACCGATGATGCCGCCCTTTCGTGGATTTCCGCCTCGCCCTCGCCGCCCGCTTCGACAGCGAGCCGCGAGAATCGCCATGGACAGACTGCGGACGGCACACTCGCTCCTCGAACAGGGAAAACCCCAGGAGGCCGCAGCGATTTTTGCCGAAATTGCAGACGCCGCTGCCAATCGAGGCATCCCTCGAGCAGCCGCAATAAACCTTCAGGCTGGTCGCGCCTATATTGCCGCGAACGACGTGGAAACCGGATTGGAACGGATCCGTCATGGCCTGGAGATGATGGCTTCAACGGGCCAGGTCGCGCGGCTGCCCTACATCGGCCGTAGGGTACTCGCCGAACTTCGAGAGCGTGGATTGGTCGAGGAGGCGCAGGCGATCGAGGCTGAAATTCAATCCCTGCTTTCCAAACATGATCTATCACTGGCGAAGGACATCGATACCACCGATGAGGGAAGACTTCCGGTAAAATGCCCGTACTGCGGTGGAAACGTTCAACCCAACGAAGTGGAGTGGCTGCGCCACCAGGCCGTTTGTGACTACTGCGGAAGCCGTTTAACCTAAGATCTACAATAGATAGGGGATTCATGGGAGACCTGCGCGCGCATCTTCGAAAACGTCTCATCAAACGACAACCGAGGATTAACCCCGAGTGGAACGCAAGACCTGCCGCCGTTTTAATGCCGCTGTATCAAGAGCAGGACAGCTGGCATCTGCTCTTCACGCGCCGAACGGAGTTCGTCGAATCTCATCGCGGACAGGTATCCTTTCCCGGGGGTGTGATTGACGCCGAAGACGAAAATGCCACACAGGCCGCGCTGCGCGAGATACAGGAAGAGGTCGGAATTCGAGCGGAAGACATCGATGTTCTCGGCATGCTCGATCCGCTGCTGACGACAACGCAGTACGTCATCACGCCCATCGTAGGAACCTTTCCCTGGCCGTACGATCTTCACCTCAATCGCACCGAGGTTGCGAGTGTCTTCGGCGTTTCACTCGAATGGCTGGCCGATAGAAGTAACCTGGAAATCCGCCAGCGCGATTACCCCATCTCCGGCGGCAGCATCCCGGTATATTACTTTAAACCATACCAGGGTGAGATCATTTGGGGAGCGACGGCACTGCTTACGATCAATCTACTCCGCCTTGTAGAAGACCTGGAATGACAAACGCGGAGTGGTGTGCTCATCCGCTCCGCGTGAAGATCGTCGGATCTGTCGGATACTGCAATTAATCTTCGCCCTCTTCGAACGCCTCTTCTTCCTCCCGTTTTCCACGTTCGACGAGCTCCGGCTCTATTTCGACCTCGACAAGTTCTTCCTCTTCTTCCTCGATCTCTTCCTCTTCCTGGTAAACAATGCTGGCGAGAACTTCATCCTCACTCGCAAGCACGTCGATACCTTCACCAATTTCGAGATCGGCGACGGTGATCACGTCGTCCATGTTCACCAACGAGGAAATGTCCACTTCGAATCGGTCGGGCAGATTCCCGGGCAGCGCTTCGACTTCGATCTCGCTCAGACCACTTACGAGAAGTCCCCCAAGTTCCTTGACCGCTGGTGATTCGCCGATCAATTCGACAGGGACTTCGGTCCGAATTGCCACGTCCATCGAAACCTTGAGGAAATCGATGTGCAGGATGTCACCGCGAATATAATCGCGCTGAACTTCTCGTAGAAGCACTTGATGCGCCGTATTCCCGACCTTCAGCGATATCAAGGTTGAAGCGCCAACGTGCGCAAGCGTCATGGCCGTTTCATGCTGGTCGAGTTCGAGGGGCATGGATTCTATTCCCGTCCCGTACATCACTGCCGGCAGAATTCCCGACCTGCGAAGCGCCTTGACTTGCCTGCCGGTTACCGTCCTCTTCTTTGCATGTAATATTACTTCACTCACTTTTGATCCTCCGGAGCGCCTCTCACCCCGAATGGGTTACCCTCGCTCCATGCTATCGTTGTTTGTTCGTATCCAACGTTCTATCAACGGCGACGGGTGAACATTCTCCCGATGAGCAGCATCAATCCGATCGTGATGCCGGAGACTATGCCGGCCAGTAACGCACCCTGCGTATCCAGCATCGTCTCTACCGTGCCGTTGACTTCCTGGGCCAGAAGGATGATCGCGGAGCTGTTTTCCGCATCGACGCTTCTGCCTATCGTGGCGCCCACCTGGGTATTGTAGAGCTTGACGTCCTCACCCACGGCAATGCCGATCCCGCCGTCGGTAGCAGAAACGAGATTCCCTCGCACCGTCCCGGCTGCGACATGATCGAGGGTGACCTGCTCCCCCTCGACTTGAAAAACGCCTCCCTGACGGAGTTCGACGTCGGAGGCCGTGATCTGGTTGGCTCCACCTTGCGTTACGCTCACCACCTCGGCCTCGAGCTTCTCGATCGTACCGCCCTTTAAATCGATCGCATCGACTTGCATCTCTTCTTGTTCGGCCATTTCCTTCTCTTTTCCCATACGCTCCTCACGTGCAGAGGAAAGGGGTGCCCCGACAAATCGGTCGGCACCCCGATTTACGCGCTTCGAATTCTACCGATTGTTGTCTTCGGCGTCAACCATTTCATAAAAGTCAGCCTGATCAAGCCAGATGATCGCCTCCCATCGCTGCCGCGTTGACCGAAATCGTCCGGCGTGTTAAACTCACCAATTGTCGATTCGCAGGTTTTTTTCGGGTAAAGATGATGAAAGTTCTCGTGCGTTTGATATTTTCGATATTCGTGTTGTTCTCCTCGACCGCGGGAACGGCACCTAAACAAGCTCCGGGCTTTGCGGATATCACGCGCCCGGAGGACGGTGAGGTCCTTCAAGGTGTAGTCACGATCGAAGGTTCTGCAGCACATCCGGCATTTGTGGCCTACGAACTATCTTTCGCCTACGAACCCAACCCCACCGATACGTGGTTCCCGATCGTGGACGATTTCCAAACTCCGATCACCGACGGCAGACTGGGCCTCTGGGATACCACGGGCATCACGGACGGTGATTATCAACTGCGTCTCTTCGTAATCTTGGAAAATGACAGCCGCCTCGAAGCCTACGCACGAAATTTACACGTCCGCAACACGACGCCCATCGAAACGCAGCCCGCATTCGAGGTGCGGACGACTTCCACACCGACTGCACTCGCCGCGACGGAAACGCCCTCTCCGACGGTCGTTCCGGTCATCGTATCCCGGCACAGCGGTACACAAAAAGTCCTGCAGTCATTGAAGATCGGCGGTTACATCGGCGGCGCGTCTCTGCTGCTTTTCGCTGCATACACATCGCTACGCAGAATCACCCGTTCTCGGCGTTTTTCACCACGCTCTCGCAGGTCGAAGGAGGTAACGAAGTCCAAGTCATCGAACGAGGGAAGGCACGAATGACGGAATTATCGACGCCTTTCCTGATCGTCGGACTGGGAAATCCAGGGAAAGAATATACTCGAAACCGGCACAACGTCGGTTTCATGCTGCTCGACAGGCTTGGCGATGACCTGCAGGTCACGTTTTCCCGGCGGAAATCCAATGCGGCCTTCGCAGAATGTCTTCTCGATGGGAAGAAGGTTTATCTCGCAAAACCACAGACCTTTATGAACGATTCCGGCCGCAGCGTCGAGGGGCTGGTGCGCTATTTCCACATCCCGGAATCCCAACTGCTCGTTGTTTACGACGAGTTGGACCTGCCGACGGGCAATATCCGCATTCGACCTGCCGGCGGCTCCGGCGGGCATCGAGGCGTGCGTTCGATCATCCACGAACTTGGAACCCAAGAATTTCCCCGCATGCGGATCGGTATCGGCCGCCCACCGGGTAAAATGGATCCTGCGGACTATGTGCTGCAAGATTTCAGTGCTGACGAATCGATCGAGCTTCCACTTGTCTTGAAACGGGCTGCGGAGTGCGTTCGGATTTTCGTTCAAGAAGGCATTCAAGCCGCGATGAACGCCGGTAATGCAATTTAAATCGCCATGAATCTAACGGGGCTTTTGAAACGAATACGTACCCTTCCTGGGTATCAAGCTCTCTCTCAAAAGATGCTCGCAGACGAGCCGATTTATGGATCGCTGCAAGTTCCACGCGCCGCACGCGCTGCATTGATCGCCTCGCTGGCAGATAATTTGAAACGGACCTTCGTCGTTCTCGTTGCACGCGCGGACCGGATGCTTACGTTATCCGAGGAGATCGCCGCCTGGTGCCCCAATCTCACCGTCCTGACTTTCCCCGACCCGAACCCCGTGTTTTATGAACCCAGCCCATGGTCCGATCGAACCATCCGCCGCCGCTTGACGGTCCTCTCTGCCTTGACGGAGGAGCTTCAGGCTGACGATCAACGGGATTCATCCGATAAGCCCCTGGTCGTGCTATCCACCGCCCGGGCTGCAATGACGAGAACGCTGTCACCACAGTGTTTTACGGAACACTCGAGAAGGATCGGAGTCGACGACAGCGTAGATCTCGATCTGACGACGAGATATTTGTTGGACATTGGCTACACGCATGAGAGTCTGGTCACACAGCCGGGTCAATTCAGCCGCCGGGGCGGCATCGTCGACCTCTGGCCGCCCGCACAAGCGCTTCCTGCCCGCATCGAATTCTTTGGCAACCGGATCGAATCCATCCGTATGTTCAATCCATCCTCCCAACGCTCGGTTGCCGTCGTACCCCAGGTCCGTATTACGCCGGCGAGAGAGGGCTTGCCGCTTGCCTATCACTCCGCCTGGGACGATTTAATCCACACGGCAACGCCGGTCGAAGATCCCGACAAGCACAGGTGGCTCGAGTATTTCCTGCCCCGTATGAACCCGTCGCCGACGGGTCTACTGGATTATGTCCCTGATAGAGCCGTGGTCTTCAATTTCGATCGCACGGCATTCGATGACGCCGTCACTGAACTCGAAGAACAAGCACTCAGTCTGCGGCAGGATCAAATCGGTGAAGGTCTCCTGGAAGACGATACACCCCTGCCCTATCTCACCCTCGACGAACTGGGTGAGAAATTGGACGAATTGGGGGCAGTCAATCTCGGCCAGATCGCCGCAGAGCGAAATACGGAAATCGACCTCGGCGATGCATTCACAGCGGAGCGGCGCTTCGGCGGGCAATTAAAACCCTTGATGGACTACTTCGCCGGGATCGTTCTCCGTCATGAGTATGGTGTGACGATCAGCCGTCAGGCGCCGCGCCTGGCAGAAATGTGGTCGCAAGATCACGTCCCCGAACCGGTGATCGATGGACTCGTGGCGGAGTTGGCGCCCGGCAAGATTCATTTCATCCACGGCGCACTGTCTGAAGGTTGGATTCTAAAGACGGCGGATAAAGCGCCGCTCCACCTGCTCAGCGATGCGGAAATTTTCGGTTGGGCAAAACCGAAACCACGCGTGCGTCCGAAGCGAGTCGCCAAGGCGCCGGAAAATGCCTACGCGGATCTGCAGCCCGGTGATTGGGTCGTTCACATCGATTTTGGTATCGGACGCTTCGGCGGCCTCGTCGATCGCACGTTGGACGGAATTCAACGCGAGTTCATCCTGATCGAATACGACGGCGGCGATCAATTGTACGTTCCCATCCATCAAGCCGACCGCATCTCGCGCTACATTTCCGCCGACGGATCGCCGCCGACACCCACGCGCCTGGGAAATCAATCCTGGGAACAGGCGAAGAGCAAGGTCAAGGCTGCCGTCGAGGAAATAGCACGCGACTTGCTGCAGCTCTACGCCAAGCGCCACACAATCGAAGGACACGCCTTCTCTGCGGACACACCCTGGCAGCAGGAACTCGAAGCGTCATTCCCCTACATCGAAACGGAAGATCAGAAGCGGGCACTCCAGGCCGTGAAGCAGGACATGGAGTCGAACAGGCCGATGGATCGCTTGATATGCGGCGATGTGGGTTACGGGAAAACGGAAGTCGCATTGCGAGCGGCATTTAAAGCCGTCACGGACGGAAAACAAGTCGCCATGCTCGTCCCGACAACGGTGCTCGCCCAACAGCACTACAACACCTTCCGCAGAAGATTATCCGCGTTTCCCGTCGAAGTCGAAATGCTTTCCCGCTTCCGCTCCCGGCAGGAAGCGGCCGAGATCATCGAACGGCTGCGTTCGGGTAAAATCGACATCATCATCGGAACCCACCGGCTGCTTCAACGGGACGTCGAGTTCCACGATCTCGGCCTGTTGATCATCGACGAAGAACAACGCTTTGGCGTCACCCACAAAGAACATCTCAAATTAATGCGAACCGAAGTTGACACGTTGACGATGACCGCCACCCCCATCCCGCGGACACTCTACCTCGCCATCACCGGGGCACGGGATATATCCACCATCGACACGCCGCCGGAAGAACGCCTTCCGGTGATCACCCACGTCGGTCCCTACGAGCCTCGCTTGGTCCGGCAAGCGATCTTGCGCGAAATCGACCGAGGCGGGCAAGTTTATTTCGTGCACAACCGTGTGCAAACCATCAACACCGTTCACAGACGCCTGCAGGAACTCGTTCCGGAAGCGACGATCACCGTCGCGCACGGACGTATGCCCGAAGCTCAGCTTGCTTCAGTGATGGACGAGTTCGCCAGCGGCGACATCGATGTTCTCCTGAGCACTTCGATCATCGAATCCGGTCTCGATATTCCCAACGCAAACACCCTGATTATCGACCGCTCGGAGTGGTTCGGGCTGGCTCAGTTGTATCAAATCCGGGGGCGCGTCGGGCGCGGTGCATCCCAGGGCTATGCTTATTTCTTCCGCCACCCGCGCCAGCGCACGACCGAAGAAGCGAGTCAGCGACTGGACACGATTGCCGATTATTCGGATCTGGGTGCGGGGTATTCGATCGCCATGCGGGATCTCGAAATCCGCGGCGCAGGCGACATCCTGGGCACTCGGCAGCACGGGCACATCTCCAGCGTAGGATTCCATCTATACACGCGTTTGCTCTCCAATGCGGTCCGGCGCCTGAAAGCCGAATACGAGTTGGATGACAAACAACGCCTACAAGTCCCTCTTGCGACTGAAATCCTACCGGTTTTCATCGATCTGCCTTTGCCCACGGCGATACCCACGGACTACATCGATGATCGCGATCTGCGCCTGCGCCTTTATCGAAGAATGGCGGATGTACGCACGCTGGAAAGCATCGAATCTCTCGCCGCGGAGCTGCAGGATCGCTTTGGCCCGCCGCCGGTCGAGGTCGAAAACTTGCTCTATCAACTGCGCCTTCGCAGTCTGGCTATGCGTGCAGGCGTCGAAAGCATCTCGGTTCAAAATGGGCAAATCCTGCTGCAAATGCCCCCATCCGAAGAGCCGCGTATGTTGCCCTTCTCAGCAGACGATCTGCGCCAGAGCAAACGTGGGATATGGCTGTCGCGCGGGGATGATTCGCATTGGATGACCCGGCTCGAAGAAGTCCTTCGGGCTCTACAGACAGAAACGAACGAGGAATCTCTCCCCCAATGACGCACGCTGCAAATTTGAAGAAAAATGGATCAGTCCTGCGCTTCGATGAAGGCAGCCGGAGAATTCAAGCGGTGTGCGGAGTCTATAGCCAGACGGGACAGCAGAGATATTCTCGGAGCGTTCAAATTTCGCCGCGGTATTGAACCAGTAACGTCAAGTACGGCTGCGAATCGATGTACTCGAAACCCAAGACCCAGGTACGCCAATCGAACTCGCTGCCGCCCTCGGGTACCGGCCGGTATACGGAGTAGAAATTGATGTTGACATACTCATCCGGCCAGATGATATCCCGCGTGGTGTCCCCGACACGCAGTTTATTACAACCGATTTCCGGCGAACGGGCAAACACGTCTTCCAACTGTGGCGCGATAATGTCTTGAAACGAGCCCTGGATCGGAAATTCACTTCCACCTTGAACGCCCCAATCGATTTCGGTGAGATCTTGATAGATGTTCGACAATGAATTCTGAGGGACGACGATCTCCGGATTCCACCAGTTATGCCGCAGGATCAAACCCCGGGTCGGGTTGCTGATCTCGGCGAATTTCTGTCCACTTTTCTCCTGCACGGCCTGGCCGACAAGGTCTATAGCTTGCAGCACGCGCGTGTCATTGCAGAATCCCGTTGAGGAAACGTCTTCCGTTAGAAACCAGGAATTAACCCACCCCGTCCCACTCGATGGGAGCCTGATTTCCACCCATACCGAACTCCCCAGTCCCGTACTCGCCCCGGTCAATTCCAATCTGCGTTGATCGTAGACAAGCTCCCCCACGGCTGCCCCGGATAATCCGGCCGGATTGCGAGCGACCAGAGGTTCGTCTGCATTCACCCAGGCGACGGCGTACAGACCGGTTTGGGGAGCAGGCGAGGGGTTTTCCGTCGCTTCAATCGTTATTCTAGGGGTGATCGAAGCGACTTCGGTCTCTATGCGATCCAGCGGCACAGACGAGCGCGTACACGATGCACACACAAGCGTATAGACTGCGATGAAGACGAGCACACGTTGGATAGAAAATGAACGCATCACGAGGTAATTAACCTGCCTGTTCCCCGGCGGGATTATCCACGAAAATCCCTCTCTCAGTGGCCCGCCGGAGTGCTCGAACGATGGTCTTGTACGATTTTGCCCCTTCGAGCGCCACTGCGCTTTCGTACACTCTCCAGTGGCTGGAGCGCGAGTGCGAAGACATCATCCATATTGTCTACGAAACGAATGTCCAATGCGGAACGGACGCTGCGGGGGATTTCGATCAAATCCTTCTCGTTTTTCGCCGGAATGATCACCATCTTCAACTTGAGCCGATACGCAGCCAGCATCTTTTCTCGAACGCCGCCGATCGGGAGTACCCGTCCACGCAACGTGATCTCGCCACTCATGCCGACATCGTGCCGAACCGGACGTCCCGTCAACGCCGAAGCTACGGCCGTCGCCATGGTGATCCCAGCGCTCGGTCCGTCTTTGGGAATAGCTCCTTCGGGAACATGAATGTGGATGTCCTTCTTCTCGAAATCATCCGTGGATATCCCCAACATCTCAGCCCGGCTCTTGATGAACGAAAATGCAGCCTGGGCAGATTCCTGCATGATCTCCCCGATGTGGCCGGTAATCTGCAGATTTCCCTTGCCTTCGTACAGCAGGGCTTCGATCGTCAGGCTATCGCCTCCGTTTTCGGTCCATGCCAACCCCGTTGCCGCACCGATCTGATCTTCCCGGTCCGCTTCGTGCGGCGTGATCTGAGGAGGCCCCAACAAACGAGTTGCCGTGGACTTGGTGATTCGTTTCGGGATTTTCTTCCCTTCGACTTTTTGTCTGGCGATCTTCCTGCATATTTTTCCGATCTCCCGCTCCAGGTTGCGAACCCCTGCCTCCCACGTGTATTCGCGGATGATCGTCCGTACCGTATCGTCCAGGAATCGTATTCCTTCGTTAACCAAACCCGTTTGTTCCAGCTTTCGCACCACGAGAAACTTACGTGCAATGATCACCTTCTCCTCTTCGATGTACCCCGGGAATTCAATCACTTCCAATCGATCGAGCAGCGCCGGGGGGATCGGCTCGACGGTGTTCGCGGTGGTGATGAAAAGCACATTTGCGAGATTGTAGGGAATTTCAAGATAGTTATCGGAGAAGGCGTGATTCTGTTCAGGGTCCAGGACCTCGAGCAGCGCCGCAGCCGGGTCGCCGCGAAAATCCTGCCCCAGCTTATCGATTTCATCGAGCATGAAAACCGGATTGACTTTCGCCGCCTTGCGCATGGTTTGCAGGATTCTTCCGGGAAGGGCGCCGATATACGTCCTGCGGTGACCGCGAATTTCAGCCTCGTCCCGAATCCCACCGAGGGAAATACGGATGAAGTTGCGGTCCAGTGCCGTGGCGATCGATCGGCCCAACGATGTCTTGCCGGTCCCGGGTGGTCCGACGAAACATAGAATAGGCTGACGGTGTTTGGGAGGCACGAGGCTTTTGACTGCGATGTATTCCAGAATCCGTTCTTTCGCTTTCTCCAATCCATAATGTTGGCTGTCCAATACTTCCGCCACGTGCTGGATATCCAGGTTATCCGTTGTCGATTCAGTCCAGGGCAAGGACATCAACCAGTCGATGTACGTCCGCAGAATAGACACTTCGGGTGACATCGGCGGCATTTGACTCAGGCGTTGAATCTCCCGCAGACATGTCTTTTCGACCTCCTCCGGCAGCGTCAAATGCTGCAGGCGCTTGCGTATGTCCGCAATTTCCTGAGCCCAAATATCGCCCTCCCCCAATTCCGTCTGGATGGCCTTCATCTGCTCGCGCAAATAATTTTCCCGTTGGGAACGATCCATTTCGTTCTGCACGCGGGAATATATCTGGTCCTCCAATTCCAGGACTTCCAATTCCCGGCCGAGCATCACGCTGGTACGCTGCAACCTTTCCATGGGATCGAAGGTTTCCAGGATATCCTGGCGTTCTGCGACGTCGAGTTTCAAAGACGAGATCACCATGTCCGCCAACCAGCCTGGATCCTCGATATTGACGGCGTAGACGAAGGTCTCTTCCGGAAGTGCGGTGTTCAGCTGCACGCATTTTTCGAACAGCGTAAGAACCGCGCGCATGAGTGCGACGACTTCCTTCGTACGTTCGCTCGACTCATAGATCGGACGTGCACGCACCTTGATGTACGGGTCTTCCTGAATACATTCGACGATTTCGACACGACGCCGGCCCTGGGTGAGGATGGAACTCGTGCCGTCCGGCAAATGCATCAGCTTCCCAACCGCGACCTCGACGCCAACGGCGTACAAATCATCGTAGCCGGGCTCTTCGATCTCCGCATCGAGCTGCGTCACGGCGATCATCGTCTCGTTGGTACGGGAGACCTCCTCGATCGCCAACAACGTTTGATCCTGGCTGACGAACAGCGGCGTGATCATGTTGGGAAACAATACGATATCGCGCAGCGGCAAGACGAAGCATTCAATGAGCCCATCATCATTCTGAGTGGCTTCTTGAATATCGTAAAGCGCATCCGCACGACGTCCTATCGCGCTGCTCCACTCACCTGGAAGGTGAGGCCACTCCAGTGCTCGAATCGCCATTACGCACCCTCTTCTACGTCTTCAGATTTTTCTTGCTCCATTGCTTCAACCGCTGCGATTGCCTCGCCGACGACGAACAGGCTGCCCGTAGCCAATATCACGTCTTCGCTTCCCGCATCCTTCATGGCACGTGCAAGCGCGTCGGCAACGGGCACGATGATGTCCACGCTGACGCCGGAAGCATGGGCCAGATCCGCGAGATCCTCCGGGTCCGCCGCGCGCGGGTGAACGGCCTGGGTCACGATCAGCCGCCACACCCGCGGAAGCAGTTCGGTAAACATCCCGCTGATGTCCTTGTCGGCCGAAGCGCCAAACACCAGGATCACGCGTTGACCCGGGAAATAATCATCCAGTGCGATACGAAGCTTCAAAGCCGAATCGCGGTTGTGCGCTGAATCCACGATTACCAACGGGGAACGCGTAACAATCTCCAGTCTTCCCCGCCAGCGGACCGACGCGAATCCTTCGTGAATCGCCGCTTCAGGGATTTTCAAACCGCGATCTCGCATACACTGCAGCGCGGCATACGCCACGGCGGCGTTGACCACCTGATGATGCCCGAGGAGAGGAATGAAGAAACGCGGCGGAAGCCATTCCTCGATCCCGGCCGATTCTACGTACGTGTCCATCAAAGGCTGTTCCTGCGCAGACCACACGGAAAAATACTGGCCTTCGAGCGAATGTCTGCCGGGTGAGAAGAGCCAATCTCGACCGACTTTCACCAGCGGCGCCGAGAGTTCTTCGGCCACGGCTTCCACTACAACCTTGGCCTCGAACATCTGCGGCGCAAGAACGATGGGTACCCCCGCCTTGATGATTCCCGCTTTCTCACGAGCGATATCGGAAAGGCTGTTGCCCAGCAGATGCATGTGATCGTAGGATAGAGACGTAATGACCGCCACCATCGGATGGATCACATTGGTAGCGTCCAAACGCCCGCCCAACCCCACCTCGATCACGGCACATTCGACATTATGTTTTTGGAAATGTAAAAAACCAAGCGCCGTAATGATTTCATAGGCGGTCAAACCGCTGATCCGTGCGACGTGAGGTCTGATTTCATCGACGAGGTCCGCAACTTCCGTTTCCGAAATCTCGATCCCGTCGACGCAGATGCGTTCGGTAAAGCGCTGCAGGTGCGGAGAAGTATACAAACCCGTCCGATAGCCGGCGGCTTGTGTCACCGAAGCGATCAGCGCCGCGGTCGAACCTTTGCCTTTCGTTCCTGCGATGTGAATCGTGGGATACGTATCTTGTGGATTGCCGAGGGCGTCAAGCAGAGTTCGGACGCGCGACAGATCGAAGACTTCCGCAGCGTAGCGATAGCTCCGTTCGACGCTGTAATCGATGTGGCTGTAGATAAAATCTAATGCTTCTTGATAGCGTTGTTTTTCCATGGAAGACAGATTTTATCTTTCACTGCAGAAAGACACAAGTTCGGTTAATTCTTGCAATCGGCCCGTTTTCGCGCTAAGATGAAAGGGGTTCACCAAGTTCATACAGGTGGAGGTGAGAACAGACAAAACCTTATCACCAACACCCCTATTTTTTCCAATTGGTAACTCGAATATCTTCTAGTTATCGGCGCGCTTATGATCGGCGCTTGCTCCAAGAAAGCCGAACTAGGAACAGAGGAGAATCCGCTCGTGTGGGTTTTCGTACCCTCTGGAGAGGTCGAGACAGTGACCGCCGGTGGCGAGGCAATGGCCAACTTGATTTTTCAGGAGACCGGCCTGGTCGTGGATGTCCTGGTCGCCACGGAGAACACCGGCGCGATCGAGGCGATGTGCAGCGATCCACCGAAAGCTCAAATTGGTTCTCTGAACACATTCTCCTACATCCGCGCAGCTGATCAGGGATGTGCAGAGGCGGCACTCGTCGCCGTTCGCTATGGCAGCCCGACCTACAACGGCCAGATTTTCGTCCGGACCGACAGCGGAATCAACGACATCTCGCAGCTCGATGGCGCCACATTCTGCCGTGCAGATGCGTTGAGCACCAGCAGCTGGATCATCCCCAGCATCGAGCTCAAGGCCGCCGGCGTGGAGGTGGTACCCAAGGACGCCGGTTCACACGACGGCGCTGTAGCCGGCGTGTATGATGGTGATTGTGTGGCCGGTGCTTCCTATGTCGATGCGCGCACGACGATCGAAGAAGAACATCCCGACGTAATGGATGTTGTTAAGGTCATATTCCAGACCACCGATATTCCCAACGACGGTGTACAATTCGTCCCGAGTTTGGATGATGCTATCAAGACACAACTCGTCAATGCATTGCTGGCAATCGCCCAGACGGATGAAGGCAAGACGGCATTGGATGAGGCGTACTCCTGGGGTGGTCTAGAAGCACACGACGATACCTTCTATGATCCATTCAGGCAATTACTCGACGCAGCCGGCGTTTCAGCCACTGACCTTGAGTAGAACACCATTGACCTGGAGTAATTTCCAGTCGTGAGTTTGTGAAAGCAAGGGGGGACAAGTCATCTTGTCCCCCCTTGCGTTATCAGGAGATATTAATGCTAGAAGTACGCAATCTCACCAAAATCTACAATGATGGAACCATTGCGCTTCACAATGTTAATTTCTCGGTCGACGACGGGGAATTCCTGATCGTCATCGGTTTGAGCGGCTCGGGCAAATCCACGTTGCTGCGCTGCATCAATCGGCTGATCGACCCCACAGAAGGGGAGATCGTCTGGGATGGCATTGACCTGACCAAGTTGAAAGGGACGGAGTTGCGCAATATCCGCAGGAAGATCGGCATGGTCTTCCAGCACTTCAACCTGGTGAAGCGATCCTCCGTACTGACCAACGTCCTCACCGGCCGCCTCGGATACACCTCAACATGGCGCAGTGTTTTTGGCCAATTCTCACATGAAGACCGGGAACGTGCGTTGGGTGCACTCGAACGATTGGGAATCCTGGACCAAGCCCATAAACGAGCGGACGAGTTGAGCGGTGGACAGCAGCAGCGTGTGGGTGTGGCTCGAGCGTTGATGCAGGAACCACGCATGATCCTCGCAGATGAACCCGTCGCCAGCCTCGACCCCGTCCTCGCCCATTCTCTGTTGAACAGACTCGAGTGGCTAAACCAGGAGGAGAAGATTACCATCATCTGCAGCCTGCACTACCTGGACCTGGTCCAACGCTATGCCACACGTGTAATCGGGCTCATGGACGGTGAGGTCGTGTATCAAGGGTCTCGCGAAGATATCCGTGCCATGACGGATCGAGAATTTAAAAACATCTACGGTGAAGAAGCGGAACGTGTCGGCGGCATCCAAGGTGAAATTGGTACGAACGGGGGTGCGAAATGACGAAGGTCCAAAATACGAAGGCAGAACAAAAACCCAGCCTCGTTCACCCCGTCATCGCCTCGCTGGTGTCCATCGTTGTGCCGGGTTTCGGACACGTTTTGGCGCGCGCCTGGCAGCGTGGGATCTTGATCATCGCAAGCTTCTTCACGATACTTGGCTTAACGGTGTGGCGAATTAATGAAGATGTCATCAATATCGGACAGAAGGTAAGCAAGCTCGATGATATCGTCAGTAAAATCTTGAGATTGCAGCCCATCCTTCTCGTCACTTGTATCGTTGTTTTCATTCTTTATCTACTCATTATCTTCGACGCCTATCAGGTGGCCGCGAGAAAAACCAGGGGCGCCGTACGGGTATTTTTCGTGCTTCTGGTTTCATTCTTCCTGCTCGGATGGCAAATTGGAAAGATCGACCTGCCGCTTTTCGCACGCGAACTCGGTAAGTCCAAGTACCGCATAACGCAGATCTTCTGGCCGTGGGAAGAAGCAGTCACGAGAGCCGAAAGCGAAGTAACCGCCTCTCAGGACATCCAGATCCCCTGCACCGATAACCCTCCCTCGCCGAATCCAGTAACGGACGAACCCTGGATTCGCTCCGAACCGACCTGCGGAAACCTCAGCCAACAAGACGGGGCTCCGGGTACGACTTTGTCGATCGAAGTGGGGAACTTCTCGCCGAACACAGAGACGGAAATACTCTGGTCGGATCCACTCTCCAACGAGTTCCGTGCGCGCCGGGAAGGAGAGTATCTGGTCTTAACCACAGACGATCAAGGTGGGCTCCAATTCGACATCGTCATCCCCTATCGCTTGGTTCCCTCGAGCGCAGAGGGAGCGCAAATATGGAAGATCAAAGCCAGGCAGATGTCCGCTACCGGGGAAATCGGACCATCGGAAATTCTGCTGTTGGCAATGTCAAAGATGATCGAGACGATATTCCTGGGTATGATGGCGACATTTTTCGGCATCATTTTCGCCCTGCCGGTCAGTTTCTTCGCCGCGAAAAACTTGATGTCCGGATCGTGGATAACGCTTCTGATCTATTACATCGTCCGCACCATACTTAACATCGTTCGTTCCGTAGAGCCTCTGATCTGGGCCGTGATCGCGGTCGCAATCGTAGGTCTGGGGCCTTTCGCGGGCATCATCTCACTCACGCTACACAGCGTCGCTGCGCTGGGCAAGCTGTATTCCGAAGCGATCGAATCGATCGATCACGGCCCGATCGAAGCGGTTCATGCCACCGGCGCCAACTGGATGCAAACCGTGATCTATGCCGTCGTTCCGCAAATCGTCCCGCCATTCGTCTCGTTCACGATCTACCGCTGGGACATCAACGTGCGTATGTCCACCATCATCGGACTCGTCGGCGGCGGCGGTATCGGCTACCTGCTCATCCAGTGGATCCGCCTACTCGACTTCAAGGCAGCTGGCATCGCCGTTTGGTTCATCATCCTCACCGTTGCCACATTGGACAATGTCAGTGCGGAGATCAGGCAGCGTTTCGTCTAGGTAATGCCATTCGTTCCGAAAAGCCTCGAGAATGCGAAGCGGTACAGAAAATGATATAATCCGCCATTATTCGAGGCGAAGTGAATGAACGAACCAGTGCTTCTGCTCAACGCGAACTACGCACCGTTGAACGTGTGCACTACACGCAGAGCCCTTGGATTGCTCATGGCAGGAAAAGCGGAGATGCTGTTGAACGGCCGCGGTTTCATCCAAACCGTGCGGGTGAAAATTCCTCGCCCCTCGGTGATCCGCCTGGATTACATGGTGAAACGGCCTCGTCCACGTGTACGCCTGACGAAACGTGAAGTCTTCCGGCGTGATGATTATCGATGCCAATATTGCGGCATGCGCTCCCACCGTCTGACTTTGGATCACGTCGTTC
>JARRPX010000059.1 GCA_037382465.1 Anaerolineales bacterium
CCATGAGTAAGTCTTTCTAGAGCCCGGACGAGCGGGGTAGGGATAGATCGGCTTCGATCCCTGGATGAACGACTGCAGAGGCTGCAACATATCAGAATACAGGTGCATTCCGAAAGGAATCCCAGGCGATCCACCACGACCGATAGAACAAGCTGTCTCTTTATTATTGACTTTTTCTGTTCGTCCTGATAGCTTTGATTAGTTCTGATTCGATGCATCGGAATATCTCTGTTGGCATCCATCGAAGATTGCCGCGCGTGAGATGCGTTTTCGGTCTTTCGCGATTTCATTTGCAATAGGAATCGAGTAGATGAAAGGGAACTGGCAATGAACCAAGAATTCCTCCAAGTACGAGAGCGCGAGTTTTACTTCGAAGAAGATAAGATTGTCCTACGCGGTTACGGCCTGGGTCCGCTGCTCAACCTGGAGCATTTCATGTTGGGCCTGCCCGGAACGGACCAGCAGATCCGTTCGGCCATCATCGGCGCCTACGGGGAAGAGAAGGCGCAGCAATTTTGGGACGCTTACTATCGGGTGATGATCGACGAAGCTGATTTCGAGTTCCTGCAGCGCCTGGGCGTCAACTCGCTGCGCCTTTCCTTCAACTACCACCTCTTCGAAGACGACCAGAATCCATATGTCTACGATGAGGGCGGTTTCGCGGAAATCGATCGTATACTCACGCTGTGTGAAAAATTCGGAATTTTCGCCATCCTGGATCTGCATGCCGCGCCGGGCGGCCAAAACCCGGACTGGCATTCGGATAACGCCCTTGGTGAAAGCTTGCTTTGGGAACACGCCGATTTCCGTAAACGGACGATCGCGCTGTGGAAACACATCGCTGCGCGCTACGCCGCCAATCCCTGGGTCGGCGCCTACGATCTGCTCAACGAACCCGTGTTAATGATCCCGAACAAGAAGCTGCTGAATCGTTTCTACCTGGATTTGATCCGAGAGATTCGCGGCGTCGATAGGAATCACATGCTTTTCGTCGAAGGTGATTTCTACGCCACGCGCTTCGAAGTGTTAGATCCGTTCGAAGATCCGAACGTGGCGTTGAGTTTTCATTTTTACCCATTTTTCCATCAAGACTTCTCAGGAAAAGCGACCCAGAAGGAGCGGGTGGAAGAGGAACTGCTGCGCAGTGTACCGCTGGAAGAAATCGTAGAGCGGTTCGAGCGTCCTCTCTGGTGTGGGGAGACGGGCGCACGCTTTGGTCATCCACAGCGAGCGCATTTCGAAAGCATGCTCGCAGATGTCTTGGATATATTCGAGGCGAGGGGGATCTCCTGGTCGATTTGGGCTTACAAAGACGCCCGGAGTATGGGAACCGTCCATCCGACGGCCGATTCCGAATGGATGCGTTTTTCCGAACGAGCCAGCGAGGGATGGAGTTTCTGGAAGGAATTTCCTGCACGTTTTGAACGCGCCGATGAAGCGTTGATGGCCTACGATTACGAAGTCCTGCCGATGACAAAACACAAACTCGCTTTTCGATTGTTGGCCAACAAGATGTTGATCCAGAAGGAGCGATATCCCGGCATCTTTGCAGATATTCCTTTCGAATCGCTGCTGGGTTATTTGGACTCGTTTCGTTTCGATCGCTGCGAGGTGTGGCAAGAAGTCGCCGATCTGGTGATGAGACACACGGGTAGGGGATGAACACGGAAGTGTGATCGATTCGCCGGTTTGGATCTCAATCCTTCTCGCGCAACGTGAGTGTCACCAAGATCAGGGCCAACAGTCCGTACGCAGGCAGGCGCAGCAGGAGGAGTAAATTGTCTGCCAGCGTCTGTCCTTTGATCAATTTTTGCAGCACCTCGTTGGCGTAGTACAACGGGGTCAAATAACTCAAGACCTGCGACCATTTCGGAAGCTGATCGATCGGTAAGATGATTCCGGATAGGATCACGGAGAGTACCACCAGGGGGATGAAGGGGAAGACCTGGCCTTCGTTGCGGGCAAAATTCGACACGAGCATGCCGATGGCCATGCTGAGGACGGAAAGAAGCCACATCACCACGTACATCTGCGCCATCGTCCCGAAGGTATAACCGAGGTCGAAGAGCAAATTGAGTTCGAAAAGCACCATCAGGCTTTGCGCCGTGGCCAACACGGTATACGCCAGTAGGTAGCCCCCGATGATCTCGAATTCTCTGTAACCGCTTACAAACATACGCGCCAGCGTGCCGGCCGTCCGTTCACGCACCAGCACGATGGCCGTGAGCACGAAGGTGATGAAATGCACGATGAACGCCGCATAGGGAATGGCGTAGACGGTGACGTCGAAGAATGGGGAAGCCAGCGCGTCGATGACGACCTTGATGAAATAGATGATCGCCAGCGGGAAAAGGATCGAAATCGCCACGAAGCGATGGTCGTGGCGCAGCTGCTTCAAGACCCGGCTTGCAATGGCGACCAAGCGGCTAATGGCGGGTTTCATCTTCGGGCTCCTTTGAATGTTGTTCGTCGATCATGCGCAGGATGACCGTCTCTAGGGATTCTTCTTCGATTTCGATGCGGCGAACCTGGGGATCGAGCCCGTCTCGCTGGAGTAGTTCCGGCAGCGCCTCGGGATAGTTCTCCACCGTTCTTTCGCTCACCTTCGATCCGCGCCAGATCTTGATCTTCGCCCGGTTTTTCCAGAGCAGCTTGCGCGGCGTATCGTCGGCGAGCAAGGTCCCTCGATGCAAAATGGCCAGGTTATCGCAGTACAACGCCTCGTCCATCTGGTGTGTGCTGACGATGATGGTCACATCGTTGGCCGTCAGTTCACGGAAATGCTGCCAGAAGGCAGCGCGCAATTGAGGATCGATGCCCGACGTCGGCTCGTCCAGGAAGAGCATCTGGGGTCGGTGGACCAGGGCGCAGGCCAGCGAAACGCGCTGTTTCATCCCGCCGGAAAATTGGTAGATGGAGTCGTCGGCGCGCTGCTCTAATCCGACGAACTTAAGGACTTGCTCGACATGTTGGGATAGATCGCTGCCTTGATGGGCGCGGCCGAAGAAGCGGATGTTGTCTCTCGCCGAAAGATCTTCATACAGGGCCGGGTCCTGTGGCATGTAGCCGATTTTCTGGCGCAGGGCGTCTTTCTGTTTTATGGGATCCAAACCCAATACGGATATCTCTCCCATGCTGGGTTTCGTTGCGCCAATCAGCAGACGGATGAGCGTGGTTTTCCCGGCGCCGTTGGGCCCAAGCAGGCCAAATATCTGGCCGCCTTTGATGGAGAGTGATATGCTTTTCAACGCTTGAACGTCGTCGAAGTTCTTGGATACACCGTGGATGCGGATGGATGTGCGGTTCGTCATCGATAACTCCGTTGCATGTATTCATGGATACCCGGAAATGTGATAGAAATACACTTCGATGCGACAGGACTTATTCTAAACGAGATGGAAGTTGATTCAAAGTCTGCTATCGTATCAGATCTCTCATATCAATGATGGATTTGATGGGGAGGAAAGGCGTGCTTCAATCACCCGAAACGATCCTCGTGGCCGATCTTTTCCCGGAGATCCTCGATTGCCTGCTTGCGCTGCTGTCCGGCATGAGTCGAGAGGAATGGCAGCGCCCCACGGCCTGCGCAGGTTGGAACGTCAAGGACGTGGCGCTACATTTACTGGGCGTGGAAGTGGGAAATCTTTCTGTGCGGCGCGATGGCTACGTTGCCACGCAGGAAATTCGTGATTGCCGAGAACTTGTCGAATTCATCGACACCTGGAATCAGGATTGGGTGCGGGTCACGCGGCGCATGAGCACGCGCTTGTTGGTCGAGACGCTGCGTTTCGTCGGAGAACAAGTTTGCGGTCATTTTCAGCTCCTGAATCCGCATCTGATCGGCGGACCGGTTTCGTGGGCGGGGCCCGATCCGGCGCCGGTTTGGCTGGATCTGGCGCGCGAGTATACGGAGCGTTGGCATCATCAGCAGCACATTCGTGATGCGGTGGATCGGCCAGGTCTCAAGGAACCGAAATACTTCGCGCCGGTGCTGGGGACTTTCGTGTGGGGATTGCCGCATGCATATCGAAGCGTTGACGCCGAGGATGGAATTACGCTTTCGCTGACGATCGAGGGCGATTCGGGCGGTAGCTGGTCGATCCGGCGAGAAGCAGAATCCTGGCGGTTGTATGCGGGAAGGGCCGATCGTCCGGATGCTGCCGTACGCATCGATGAAGATGTCGCCTGGCGCCTTTTCACCCGCGGCATGGACTGGAAAGCGGCGGAGGACAGCGTGACGTTTTCCGGCGATCGGCAATTAGCGGACGGTATCTCGAACGTGATTTCGATCATCGCTTGAGACGAAAATCGAAGGCGATGGCTGGAGGTTGGCCACTGCGCAACCGCATGAAAATTCTACTCCTGCTCTTCTTCACTATCGTCATCGTGCCTGCGATTGTGCTTGCCGATCTGGGTCGGCTTCCCGGTTTCCTGGCCGCGATTTACGCCTTTCCGGATGGGGACAAAGTGGGGCATTTCGTCCTGTACGGCGTCCTCGCTTTCCTGCTCGTGATCGCCTTACCTTTCGGCAAGTCTCAAAAACGCTGGAAAACGCCGCTTCTGGCCTGCAGTCTGCTTGTCGTCGCCATCGGGATCGAAGAAATATCGCAAAGCCTGCTGGTCACCCGCAGCGCCGACGTACTGGATTTCGCCTGCAGTGTGCTGGGTGTGGCGCTTTTTGGCTGCGTGGCATGGCGGATCAAATGCAAAAAGCTATCCACCAAGACCGATGGATAGCTAGATGACCTGGAAGAGCAGATAGCTTCCGCGTGATTAATACTGCGTAGCCTGTATTTCGGTGATCTCGCCTCGCGACGTGATCTCGCCTTCCCAATGCAGTGACGCACTCGTGTTGTCGATGACCAAATTGTATTTGGAAACGATCGGTGCAGCGGGCATAAAGCTGACCTCGACGGTCCAGGCATCAGCCGTAAATATCACGAACACGATGCCAGGTTCCTTCGGTTCCGGCCTTTCCACTGCCCAAACCCCCGGCGCCGTCAAGTTGTAGTTTTCGACCAAGAAAACAACAACAGCGTCCCGGGCTTCGTCGGCCGAAAGGATTGTCGCCGGGGGAATGTAAGCAATTTCCTGGATTTCCCCATTAGCGTCGATGGTCCCTTGCCAATTGAAACCAGTAATATTACCGATTTCGACCTCGTATGTCGGCGGTTCTACGGCGTTCTCTACTGGCGTCAATGCAATCATCCAGGAATCGGAAACGAACCGTCTGGTCGGCGAATCGTCCGGGCCACTTTCGAAGTTTTGCCATTCGCCGGATATTTCGATGTCGTAGTGCTGGACGAGATATTCGACGATCGCCTGCCGGGCGACAACGACATCGTCGGCCTCGGATTTGGCTCCGGCACCTTCATCGGCGGGTAGAGTCTCCAGAGAATCTCCGGGCTGGCATTCACCGCGGAAATAGGCCCATTCATCGCACTCGCTGCCGTCGTCGAATATACAGATACCGTATTGACCGCCGTCCGCATCCGTGCGTATCTCGAGCGTGCCGCCCTGGTCTTCGCAGAACACCGAAGCCGGGTTGGGCAGTCCTGCATTCTGCGCTTCGGTTACCGCTTCCGTAGGGGTTCGTTGACAGCCTGATGCCAGCAGCAAGGAGACGGTGATCATCCATGAGGCATTGCGTTTGGTTTTCATGTTCACATTCTCCGAATTTCATTCGTAATCGTGATTTCTATCACAAATGACGCCGTCCGTGTCGAAAAGGTTCCAGGGATTTGGAGATCGTTCTACATCGAGCTGCGCATGCGTTTTCGATTGATGAAAGCTGCAAGTTGCGAACAGTGCCGCATTTGATAGGCTCGGGGCATATTATACTGAATCTCTGCAACCCTGAAGATCGGTCTGCAGACCCGGATAGAAGGTGCGCGACATTCGAGCGACATCGAGTACAATCTAGGGTCGATCTCATCGAAATGATCGTTTATTTTGAACGCCGGAGTTGCAGTCGATGAAGTCGCGAGAACAGGGAGGTTTTGTGTCGACCAAGGAATTGAGTAAGAAAGCTGCGAGCTATCTCCGCCGGCTGTGCGTGGACATTCCCAACCGGCAGGTCGGCAGCGCCGGAAATCGGCAGGCGACGGATTATTTCGGCGGATTGATGGCTTCGATGGGCTACGAGATCGAATATCCGCAGTTCGACTGCATCGACTGGCGCGATGACGGTGCGCAGTTAAGCGTCGAGGGGCAGTCCTTCGAAGCGCACGTGAGTCCCTATTCCCTGGGGTGCCTCGTCAGCGCACCCCTCGTGGTTGTTTCCAGCGTCGATGAGCTCGAAGCGGCCGAAATCGCAGGCCGGATCGTCCTCCTGCGAGGCGAAATTGCCAAAGAACAACTCATGCCCAAACTCTTTCCTTTCTACAATCCAGCGGAGCACAAGTACATCATTCAACTGCTGGAAGTCAAGTCGCCGGCGGCGATTATTGCATCCACCAAGGAGGATCCCCTCGTTGCTGGGGGTGTGTCGCCATTTCCGTTGATCGAGGACGGTGATTTTCACATTCCTTCCGTTTATACCACGGCGCAGGAAGGCGATCGGCTGCGTAATTGTGCCGGGAAAACCGCCTCGCTGGACGTGAGTTCCTCGCGTATTCCCTCCAGCGGCTGCAACGTCGTTGCCCGCACTTCCTGGCTTGGGGAAAGGCGCATCGTGTTCACCGCACACATCGACAGCAAGGTGAACACGCCAGGTGCATTGGACAATGCATCGGGCGTCGCCATCCTGCTGCTGACGGCCGAGCTGCTCGGAGACTGGCGCGGTCGTGACTCATTGGAATTCGTTGCCATCAACGGCGAGGATTACTATTCGGCGCCGGGAGAGGTGCTGTACCTCGAGCAAAATCGAGCTTCGCTGGATGAAATCCTGCTCAACATCAACATGGACGGCGTCGGTTTCCGCAAGCGGAAAACCGAGTACTCCTTTTATGAATGTCCCTCTGAAATCGAGGAGCAAGTACGGAAGACCTTCTCCGCACACAAGGAATTGGCGGAGGGCGGCGTCTGGTATTCCGGCGATCACATGATCTTTGCCTTGAACAACGTCCCTGCGCTGGCGCTTACCTCGGCGCAGGGAATGAAAGGATTGGCGCAGGTCTCCCATACACCGAAAGACGTGCCGGAACTCGTAGATACTGCGAAATTGGTGAAGGTGGCCTATGCGCTGCGCCACCTCGTCATCGATCTCGATCTCTCTCGGGACGACTCCGCGTAATACCTGTCTCGGCAAGCGCTCCGGAAGACGGGGAGGGGAGAGCAACGACGTTTAAACGACGACGGGGCTGCACGATCGTTTTGATCAGGAGCCCCGTTTATGCTTCACCGGTTCTTGAGGTTCAATTGATACTGCCGCCCAGGGTCTCTTGAAGGAAATCCTGTATCAGGACCAGCGGGTTGGGATCCGTACCGGGCGCAATCAGCATCATACCGTGGTCGCTGCCGGAGTAGAGGAACTTCTGGTACAGGTCCCCGGAAGCGGATTCACATGCCTGAAGGGACGGAACGTCCCCTTCACTTGCAAGACACCAGACCGGCACCGCAGGGGGCACATCCGCACCGCTCAGGTCTCGAACGACTTCTGCATACTCCATGCCCAGATAGCTGCCAGGAGAAAGGGAGAAAGCACCAAGACAGGTTTCGCTGCTCTGGTTGTGGAGCAGGCAGCCATCCGGGGCGCCATCTGCGCCGATGCTGGCGCCAATGGCGACGATGCGGTTTGGATCGCTGGTTTCCATCAGACTCACTTCAGCGAACGCGGCTTTGGCGTCGAGTGTGTTATCGGCTTGATCGCCCACGGTCAGATGGCTCTCGCAGTGGCCGCGGAAGTCGAAGATGAAGACGTTGAAGGAAACATCATCCGGCATGGGCGGGAACCAGGTCGGGTCGAGCCACGGCCCTGCTTGCTGTGCGTCACAATCGATGCCTATGGCCATTTCCCAGCCTTCGCTTTCGGCGAGTTCCTCCTGGCGGTTTTGCAGCCAGGGTGCGATCGCCAGCCAGTCCCGCTGATCGCCGGGATACCAATGCATGAGGATCACCGTCGGTGCAGGATTACCGGCCGCTGCGAAATAGTGTCCCACCAATTCCTGGCCATCTTCGGTGGTAAACTGGATGCGCATTGGGAATGCCGCAAGCGGCGGAGCCGCCGGCTCGGGAAGCGCCTCGGCGTCCTCTTCAACCATGGGTTCACCGCCTAATTCCTCCGCGCCCGTCGAGGCCCCGATCTCTTGCACGGCAGGTGTGAGGGTATCTGAAGAACGATTGCATCCCGATAAAGCGACGACAATGATAATGACCGGCAGTCCTATCGTCAGCTTCCAAGAACATGGAAATATGCGCATCGTGCCTCCTATGCTGGCAAGACCTCAATACGAAGGCTTACAAGTGCAGCATCCGATCTCTTTGAAAATTCTCCAAATCACGACTAAGGGTAGCATAATTCCCCCTCGAGACAACAGCACCTCCGCTGTAACAGGTTGCTCCAGGATAGAAGCGATACGTCGGCGTCGATTGTCAGCAGCTTTATCGATGCCATGAAAATTATATAATTGAAAGTGGGCCGTCAATGAGTCCACCGAGCGTATCGAATTACACGGCGGACAGGATGGAGGGAGGAACGATGAAAAATGTCGTGATAACGGGGAGCACGCGCGGAATTGGCTTCGGGATGGCATCCGCCTTTCTCGAGCGAGGTTGTTCCGTGGCGATCAGCGGTAGGGAGCAAGACAGCGTGCAGCGTGCATTGGGACAGCTGCGGGAGGAGGAAACAGCCGGCACAGCCTACGGATATGCGTGCGACGTGTGCGATGCGACTCAGGTGCAGGCGCTTTGGTGGAATTCTCGAGAAGACATGGGCCACATCGATATCTGGATCAACAACGCCGGTGTCAACGGATCGCCCAAGGCGGCTTGGGAGAATTCCCCGCAGGAAGCAGAGCAAGTCGTGAGAACGAACATACTGGGGGTGGTTCATGGTTCTCAGGTTGCGCTTAATGGCATGTTGGATCAAGGCTTCGGCGCGATTTACAACATGGAGGGTATGGGCAGCGACGGTGGTATTCGAGCTGGCATGGTTCTCTACGGCATGACGAAACGCGCCGTTTCCTATTTCACCCGAGGTTTGATAAAAGAGGCAAAAAGTACGCCTCTGGTGATCGGCACGCTTCGGCCCGGCATGGTGATCACGGATTTGATCACGGATGCCTATCGCGGACATCCCGAGGAGTGGGAGCGCGTAAAGGGAATATTCAACATTATCGCCGATCGGGTGGAGTCGGTGGCGCCCTGGCTGGTGGATCGGATACTCGAGAATTCGAAGACCGGAGTCCGGATTCGGCGCAGTTCACGGCTGCGCTTGATGTTTCGGTTTATTACCGCGCCGTTTATAAAACGGGACATCGTCGGGGATGTCGAAATCCGGGAGTAAAACGATTAGAGAATTGAACCCGCATCTCTTTACGTCCGGTTTTTGTGAAACAAGACTGGCGTTCCCGAAAAAGCGTTCCGTCTGAATTTACGCTGAGGGCGTTGTTCTGACCGTTGAGAAGCACGTCAGGTAAAAAGTGACTTCACTCGATCAGATTGGAAGATCAGCAGCTTGGCAAAGTGTGAAATTCTTCCAAACACAATCGAACGACCCGTTTGCTGCCGTCGGCTCTGTGTTCCTGAGGCCAGAGGAGTTTGACGGCCGCTTGCATCAGGGCAATCTGACTCGGGTATTCATGAAGATTGCGGACGATGAAATTGCGGATATCCTCATCTGATACGGTGTTCGACATTTTTTTCCTCAAATCGAAATCGCTGGTACTTCGGGTCTGCATCGTCGTTTTTTGCGTCACCCATTTTAAGATAACAGATTGTGACGGAACGGACACTTTCGATTCCCTTACATTTGATTTCCTTGACAAAAGCATCGCTTGGTAGAAAATGGAATTGTCCAACTCAGGAGAATTAGATGAGCGATCCGGGAAAAAGACAAGCCGATTCATCCACCTTCGATTGGGAATCACATCTCGCCGCCAGAGCCAAAGGGATCAATCCATCCATCATCCGGGAAATCCTCAAACTCACCGTGCGGCCGGATGTGATCTCGTTCGCCGGAGGTTTACCTGCGCCCGAGCTGTTCCCCATAAAGGAATTCGATGAGGCGTGCCATCATATCCTCGAGACGGAAGGCGAAATCGCTTTGCAGTACAGCCTCAGCGAGGGCTACATGCCCTTGCGGCAGTTCCTGGCCGACAGCATGTCGCAGTATATGAACAAGATCGAAGCGGATAACATCCTCATCGTCAACGGTTCACAGCAGGGACTGGAACTGATCGGTAAAATCTTCATCGATCCGGGAACCAAGATCGTCTGCAGCCGCCCGACCTATTTGGGGGCGCTGCAGGCCTGGACGTCCTATCAAGCGCGGTACATCAGCGTGCCGCTCGACGAGCAGGGCATGTGCGTCGATGAAATCCCTGCGCTCCTCCAATCGGGTGACTCTCCCCGGATCGTCTACGTGCTGCCCAATTTTCACAATCCGGCCGGGACCACGTTGCCGCTGGAGCGGCGAGAACGTCTCGTCGAGATCGCCCGGGAATACGACCTGATCATCGTGGAAGACGATCCCTACCGCGAACTGCGCTATGAGGGTGAGGACATTGCGCCGGTCTACCATCTCGCGCCGGAACGAACGATTTACCTCAGCACCTTCTCGAAGACGCTGGCGCCGGGCATTCGATTGGCTTGGACCGTTGCCGCAAAACCGGCGTTCTCAAAACTCATCGAAGCGAAACAGGCCGCCGATCTCCACACGGGAACATTCGTGCAGATGGTTGCGAACCGGATTTGCCAGAGCGGTACCCTGCGGAAACACGTCAAGCGGTTGGTCGAAGTCTACCGCAACCGCCGAAACGTGATGCTCGATGCGTTGGAGGAGCATTGGCCGAAGGAAGCGTCATGGACTTCGCCGCATGGCGGTCTGTTCCTGTGGGCGCAAGCTCCGGCATCGATCAACACGCGGGATTTCCTGGAGACCGCCGTTGCCGCGAAAGTCGCCTACGTGCCGGGTTTCGCGTTCTATCCCTACGAAAAGGGCGGGGAACACGCCATGCGCCTGAATTTCTCGAACGCTTCCGAGGAGATGATCAACGAAGGAATCTTCAGGCTGGGGCGCGCGATGAAGGCCAACATCTCGGACGAGTAGACTTCAGGGGGATTCCGCCAAACGCTCCGGGAAGATTCAAAGATTTAAAGGATTCGGGGTTGATCCGCGTCCAATCGAGCGGTAAACTTGCAGGATTATTTCCGTTCGATTGAGAGACAACCGTTGAGCGTTCAATCCATTCCCTACATTTTCCTTCAGGCGCTGCTGCTCGGAACGAACATGCTGTTTTCGAGGTACAGCCTGGATCAATTCCATCCGCTCAATTTCGTCGGGCTGCGTTTCTTTTTAGCCGGGACGCTGGTGATCATTCTATACACCCTGGGAGGACGCCGAGGACGGGCCTGGCCGAAGGACAGGCGTCTCTGGATTCACGCTGCGACATTCGGCATTCTGGGATCGGTCGTACCCATGACTGCGGTTGTGACCTCGTTACAGTATCAATCGAGCGGGGTCACCTCGGTGCTGATCACCATCGGCCCGGCGATAACGGTTTTACTGGCTCATTTCTTCCTGCCCGAAGAATCATTGAACCGCAGGAAGTCGCTTGGAGTGGTTCTGGCGTTTTCAGGAGCTTTGGTTCTGGCGCTGCGCGGCGAGACCGGCCTTGCCGATGTGACGCAGGCAAATCCGATCGGTTATATCCTGGTGTTTATCGCCATGATCGCTGCCAGCGGCATGATCATATACGCCCGTCGCTTCATGCGAGGATATGACGTCGTCGACGTCACCAACATTCAAATCATCGCCTCGGCGATTTTTATATTGCCTTTGATGTTGTTAACCGTCGGGTTGGATCTCAGCCGGGTCAACACGGGCGGCGTGGTCGCGCTCGTTTATTCGTCGTTCGGCGGTACGTATGGCGTCGTACTCATCGGCTACTACATCATCGATCATTTCAGTGCCACGGCGGCATCCATGACGGCGTACGTGATCCCGATCATCGTGGCCATCGGCGGCGTACTCTTTCTGGGAGAACACATCACAACAGGGATTCTGGGCGGACTCGCTTGTATCGTAGTCGGTCTGGCGCTGATCAACGAACTTAATCCTGACAGACATCTGGCGAAAAGTGCATAATTTGATCGTTGGTGCTGTCGGACACCCATAGGCCGCAGTCGGTGTCGAAGGTGATGCCGGCCAGATTGCCGAACAAGATTCCCTGATCGATCGACGATTCCCAACCGGTCAGGAAATTCCCTTCGACATCAAAGCAGAGCACGCGGGCACTTTCCGGATCCGTGACGCAGCTCACCGATTGCGGACCGACGGCGATGTAAGGTTTATTCTCCAGCGATTGGCCGTACCAACCTGCGATCGGCCATTCTCTCACCGCCTGGAAGAATCCCTCGCCGAGTTCCTCGAAAACCTGCACTCTTTGATTCCATGTGTCGGCAACGAAAACAGTTCCGTCATCTTCTACGGCGATTCCCACCGGTTCATCCAGGTAGCCCAGGTCGAGACCGAATGAACCGAATTCGGTGATGAAATCACCCTGGCGGTCGAAAACTACCACGCGTTTGTTCCCCGTATCGGAAACGAATATGCGGAATTGGGAATCGATAGCGACGTCGCGCGGTCCCCAGAACTTCGTCGGTTCGCCGCTCTGGCCGAAGCTGCCGAACATTTCCAGGAATTCGCCTTCTGCGGTGAAGTGTTGGATGCGGTGATTCCAGGTATCGGCGACGTAGACGGTCCCATCCGGCGCCACTCCGACGCCGAACGGCTTGTTGAACGTTCCTTCATAGGCGTTGTTTAACTCGACGTCTCCGTAGCTTCCCCAGGAGCGAATCAGTTCTCCTGTGGGGCTGAACTGTTGGATGCGATGATTCATCGTGTCGGCGATGTAGAGACGTCCGTCCGGGGCGAGGGCGATGCCATGTGGGTCAGAAAACTCACTCGGCAGGGAACCTGAAACTCCGAAGGTGAAATCCGGTGCGAGCACGGTCATGCCCTCTTCGTAAGGCGCAGCGATAGCCTGGATGTCCTCGACGGGCACGGCGACTCCGTAGTCCCATACCTTGGCGGCTGTGTCGACGCGGATGTAGAGGCGGATTTTTTCGGAGGGATTCCAATTGGCCAGGGAAAAGTCCTTGTTGGTCAATTCACCATAGGCACGGTAATCCCGATTGAACCAGATGTCCCACGCCGCACGCCGGTGGGCGGGATCGAAGAGATAGGGTTTGAGTTTCAGCCACAGCCTGCGAAAGTATTCGAATTTACTCATGCTGGCGTCCGAAGCATCGATATCTTGTTCGATGCGTTCATTGCGCCACTCTGACTCCAGGTTCGCAAATTTCCAATTGTAATAATCCATGTTCGGCCACCAGATGCGGGTGTATTCGAAGGTGTAGAACGCATCTCCCAGGACGGGTTCCAGTTTCGCCCAGTTAGAATTTCCGGCGATGATGATGGGGTAATTGATGAGATCCCGGCTGGGGCTGCTGCCGAAATAGGTGGCTTGATCGTAATTACGCAGATACCACCAGAAGGGGTAAGTGGATTCATTGTCGTAGGCGATCTTGAAGTCCGGATCGTTGCCCATGCGCTCTGCCAGATCGTCGATTTGCTCGAGCATGGTCTTTGGGCCCCTCGCCATATGGGCGTAAACGAGGAATTCCGTCGGGTCGTCGTAATTGACATAAGCCGCACGGGCAGATGTGCGCACGGTGACGATCGCCAGTAAGCTGACGACGATCAATAAGGCCAACTTGCCGATGTTGGCGTTCGACCAACCTCGGGCCACAAATGATATGGCCAGCGCCGTTCCAGCCGCAAAGACAAAGGCGGCCACAAAGGTCATCGTGGCGTTGAGTTGTTCGATCTCATTGCCTTTGAAGGGCGGGTTCTGACCTAAATAGACGGCGAGAGCGCGCAGGACGGAAAGCACGAAGAGCAGCAAAAGGCCAGTGAGCAGCAGGCCGCGATGCTCCTTGAACCAGTTCCAATCGATCCGTTTCAGGAAGACGCCGATTCCCCAGCCGGCGAGCAGAATGAAGGGCAGCGCGATGTGAACGGTGATCCATGGCATTTTTTCGCCGGCGAAGGAATAGAGAACCAGAGAAGAGAATCCCCAATAGGTGAGGAAGAGCAGCAGGGTAGGGTGCCGTTCCAGTTCACCTGGCTCTTGCTCCGCATCGGATTGCGTCATCTTGCTCTTGATCCATCTCGAGAAGCCGATCAGGATCACCACCGGTGCGACGAGAATGGGCAGGAATTCGTAGATCGGGAGCTGGATCAAGGCGTAGTAATACAACGGCTGGCTGCCGCGTTCGACTCCTTGCTGGACCAGCCAATATCCCAATGAGCCCACCATACCGGTGGCTATGCCCTGTCCGTTGGTTAAAAACGTCGAATAAAGCAATAGAAAAGGAACGGCAAACACCCCGGCAGCAGGGAGCCACTTACGCCAATTCCAGATCAAGCCGATCACAATGCTGATCACAGTGAGGGCGATGACTACAATCAGTGTGCGTTTCCATATGGCTGGATCGACGTAATTGAGTGGATCCCAACCAAAGATGGTGGCAGGAATCGCGGCAAGCTGAGGCAGCACCATGGTTATGAACAACACCAATAAATCGAGATCGGGAAAATCGGTTCGCAGCCCTGCTCCGAACGCGGTAATCAGACTGGTGAGGATCAGCGCGACGCCGATCACGGCGGCGGCCGCAGCGGTAAAAATCCCATAGCTTTCTAAGAAACCCTGGTCCGTTTCAACAGGAGTCACTTCCGCCGGCTGTACCTGCTCGGCTGCCTCCACCTCGGCTGGTGGGACTTCATATAATTGCAGTGAGAAATAACTGTATAAGCCTAACCCTGCCCCAAGCACGGTGATCACCAGTCCGCTGATGAAGATCCATTGATACGCAGGTCTGTCTTTCAGTTTTTCGATGACCCGCCAGGCAAAGTACAGCGCCAGGAAGACGAGTATTTGCGCGGTGAAGATGAAGGCGGTTTCTTTGGTGGCGAAATACAGCGCACCCACGAAGGCGAGGATGTAGAAATAGCGCATCTGGCGGGTTTCGATGTAGCGGAAAATACCCCAGACCGTGAGCAGCATGAGTGGAACGGTGAGCGCTTCGTTGCGCGCGTATCTCGAGTAGTAGAGCATGAAGGGCGAAATTAAAATCATCGCGGACGTGACGAGCGCACCGGTTTTACCGAACCAGCGATGGAACAACCATATCAATCCTACAGCGAGGACACCAAAGACGGCTGCAGGCAGGCGTGCAGTCGTGTCGTTATCGCCAAAGAGGAATTAGGAAAGCGCGATCAGATGAAACTGAAGCGGTCCATGGGAAAGCGGGTCGTGTTTGTAACCGTTGCCTTCCTCAAGCAGCCAGGAGAAGTAGACGTGAGTCGTTTCGTCGTGGCTCATCACCCGTTCACCGAGGTTGTAGACACGGCTGAAGACGGCCGCCAGGATGAGGAGAATCAGTATCAGCGCGTATTTGTCGAGCTTACGATCGAGAAATGGAAGGGAATTCGTACGGGCAGCTTCTGGATGGTTTGAATGCGCTTCAGTCATTCGTGTCTCCGCTTATTCACTGGATTGACGACGGCCTAACTTTTCGAATGCCGCGATCGTTCGGTGATATTCTGCTTAATATACCCGTTTAATGGATTCGATGGTAGATGTCACCCCATCGAATCGCATTGTAAAGGCAGGCATTTCGCGTGTTTGAAGCCGAGGCAAAGATACACGGTAGTATCTCGGTCGATATTTACGAGAACCTCAGATATAAGAAGTTGATTTTCGTAAGGTAACGCAGTGGAATCTCGGGCTGTCCGCTTCTTGCACAATATTCCGGACGATATGGGGTAGGATATAGGCGGACTTTCGCAGCTTCAAATTTAGTCAAGCATGATGAGACCTGGATATTACCGACCCAGCATACTTACGCTATGCAGAGGAGTTACATGCCGGACCTCGCAATCTACCCGCAGACTGAACTACCAGCTTCGCTCAAGTGGCAAGCGCTGGCCTTCATTAAAACGGAGTGGCCCTTTGTCTTCTCCGGTGAAGATCAATTCCTGACCGAGCCCTGCCCGCCCGATCAAGACCCCGTTCATTTCGTCGCCGCCGAAGGGGATTCGCTGATCGGCTACGCCTCGATATTTCGCTTGGATCTCTCTCACGCCGGCAAGAGGTACGAAATCTACGCCTTCGGGAACATGTTTACATTTCCACCTTATCGGAAGCAGGGGTATGGAAAACGGATCCTGGAGATGGCCACGAATTTCATCCGCAAGAGCGACGTGGATGCAGGAATTTTGTTTTGCGAATCGAACGTCGTGCCGTTCTATCGGGCTTGTGGTTGGCAGACCGCCGGTACGCCGGTGCGGGTTGGAACTCCGGATGACTACGAACAGCACGATCACATCCTGACGATGATTCTATACGTTTCTGAGAAGAGTCGGCGCGGCAGGTCGGATTTTGACGGCCAACCGCTGTGCGTAAAATGGTTGTGGTGAGCAACGATACCCGTATTACCGGGCGATCTTATCAAATCTGTGTTCCGCCTGTTTCGAGGGTCATCATGCATACCGGAAGGATATCTGCGTAAGGAGGCAAAGATGGATGCGTACATCGATACGGTTTTCACGTTGGATGTCGTCGCTCTCACGGTGTTGTTGGCCGGTGGGCTATGGTCTGTTGCCTATCCAGC
>JARRPX010000060.1 GCA_037382465.1 Anaerolineales bacterium
GCCGGATTTAATGGCGATCGGTGCTGCGGCAGGGACGGGTCTGGCGCTGGGCGCGGCAGCTGCAGCCGCCAATCAAGCACAAAAGAAGCGCGCCCGAACCAAAAGCAAAGAGTCTGGAGGCTGATCTGACCTGGGATGAAGTACTCCGCTTCGCGCGCGGACCGTTGTTTGAAGTAGCTTTGATAATTTTCGTCGGCGGCATGACCTACCGCTTGATTCGGGTGCTGCTGCTCGGTTGGGGTCGTGACCGCGTGCCCGCCATGGGCAGCAAGACTGTCGGCGTGTTGAAGTCGTACCTCAAAGGAATTTTGATCTGGCCGTTCATTCCTTGGGTGAAGGACACGTTCAAACGCAACCCGTTGATTTACGTTGCCGGCGGCTTGTTTCACCTCGGGCTGTTCGCCGTCATTTTCCTCGGTACCGCGCACATGCTGGTATGGAAGAGTCTGCTTGGTTTTGGCTGGCCGACGCTCCCGCTGCCGATCGTCGATTGGATGGCGGCCGTGGCGATCGTGGCCATGCTGGCGCTGTTCATCAACCGTCTGGTGAATCCGGTCCTGCGCATGATCAGCGGCCCGGCCGAGTGGCTGAACTGGGGTGTGGTCTTTTTACCGCTGGTTACCGGTTACATCATGGCTCACCATCTCTGGTTCGGCTATACGACGCTCTTCAGCCTGCACATGCTGGCCGTCGACATGCTGTTGATCTACATCCCGCTCAGCCGTATCTCACATTTCATGTTCTATTTCTTCTCGCGCACGATCCACGGTACCGAATACGGCAAACGTGGCGTGATGCCCTAGGAGGTTATCGATGCTCGCGACACAAGAAGCGCTTAACCAATTTGTCGAAGACACGGGTGGCTGGGTCGCTTCGCAGCTCGAAGCCTGCACGCGCTGCGGTATGTGTGCCGAGGCCTGCCACTTCTACATCAGCAGCGGCAATCCTGCATACAGTCCGGTATGGAAGATGGAGCTGCTGCGGCGGGCCTACGAAGGCCGCTTCACGCTCAGTGGGCGTCTGAAGCTGGCGCTGGGAATCGAAAAGCCGATTTCGGACTCCGATCTCGATACCTGGCGCACGATCGACTACGAAGCCTGTACCCTGTGCAACCGCTGTTCTCAGGTCTGTCCGATGGGCATCGACCTCGGATCGCTGATCCACGGCGTGAGGGGTGCGCTGGCTGCTGCGGGCGAGGTGCCGAAGGACCTCGAAGATGCCACCCAGAAGCAAATCGAGGACGGCAGCCCGTTGGGTGTCGATCTGGACGCCTGGAAGGACCGCATGGATTGGATCCAGGACGAATGGGAGGTGAAGCTGCCGATCGACGTGAAAGGAGCCGACACGATGGCCGTCTTCACATCGATCGAGTTGATGAAATTCCCCAGTAATTTCGCTTACATTGCCAAGATCATGGAGGCCGCCGGAGAGAGCTGGACGATCAGCAGCAAGGGCCGTGAGGTAGTCAACTTTGGTCTTTTTGAAGGCAGTACCGAACACACCATTTTGTTCTTGAAGCGCATCTTTGACGCCGCGGAGGAACTGGGTGTGAAGCGCGTGATGGTAACCGAATGCGGGCACGCCTACGAGGCGCTGCGGTGGACGTCCTTCAACTTGGTACAGGTTCCCAAAGGGCTGGAGGTGACACACATCGCCGGCGTGCTGGGTGAGTTCCTGAATGCAGGCCGTATCAAACTCAAGGCTGGCGCGATGGACGACAACCTGATCACGTTTCACGACGCCTGCAAGATTCAGCGCAAGGGTGGTCATATCAAAGAACCGCGCCAGATTCTCAACATCCTGGCGCCGAACAACTTTGTCGAGATGACTCCCAATCGGGAAGACGGCATTTGCTGCGGTGGAGGCGGCGGTGTGATTTCGATCAAGGAAGCCGATCAGAAACGATTTGATGCCTTCGAACTAAAGATCGACCAGATGAACGAAATCGGTGCCAAGCGAGTGACGATGGCTTGCTCCAACTGCCGTCTGCAGTTCACCGATTCTGTACAGCATTTCGACCTGGATTGGAAGATCTACGGACTTTCGCAAATGGTCGCCGAATCGCTTGAGGAGTGATTTCCCAGCAGGCGGTTCTGCTTGAACGGGAGGAATGAACAATGGCTTCGTTTTCCTTGAGTCCTGTCGAACGAGGGGTGATGCGCTGTAAACATTCCGGCAGCTTCACTTCAGAAGATGTGCGCTCGCTGGCGCAGTTCTTTGAAGACTACCGCGGTAAGCTGTTGATCGATCTCAGCGATACGACTGCCGAGGAGTGCGCAAGGCATCTGAAGCACATGCGGCCCATGCTTCCCACCAGCGCCATTTTCGGGGCGGAAATCGACCCTGAAATTCTGGACGTGCCCAAATCGTACTACCTGCATGAGGTCCGCTATTTCGACACCGAAGAAGAAGCACTAACCTGGTTGCGCGAGCAGCCCCGATAGGAGATACAACATGAGCCAACGTCTGGTTATCGATCCACTCACGCGTATTGAAGGCCATCTGCGCATCGAAGCGGAGGTGGATGACTCGCAGAAGGTGCAGAAGGCGTATTCTTCCGGCACGATGGTGCGCGGGATCGAGATCATCCTCAAGGATCGCGACCCCCGCGAAGCCTGGGCTTTCACCCAGCGCGCCTGCGGGGTGTGTACCACGGTACACTCGTTTGCCTCGATCCGTGCTGTGGAAGACGCCCTCGACATCCGCATACCGAAGAACGCCAATCTGATCCGCAACATCATGATCGGCCAGCAGTACGTACACGATCACGTGATGCACTTCTACCATCTGCACGCGCTGGATTGGGTCGACGTGGTCGACGCGCTTAAAGCGGATCCGGCCGAAACCTCGCAGATTGCCCAGTCGATCTCCTCCTGGCCGAAGAGTTCACCCGGCTACTTCAAGGACATCCAAACCCGGCTGCAGGGAATCGTAGACAGCGGCCAACTCTCGATTTTTGCCAACGCTTACTGGGGACATCCGGCTTACAAGCTTCCCCCGGCGGTCAATTTGCTGGCGACGGCACACTATCTGGAGGCCCTCGACTGGCAGAAAGACGTCGTCGCCGTGCACACCATTTTCGGTGGGAAGAATCCACATCCGAATTTCCTGGTGGGCGGCGTGCCCTGCCCGATCGACATCAACAGCGATGAAGCCTTGAACGCGGAGCGCCTTTCTGTCGTCGGCGTAGCGATCCAGAAGATGATCGAGTTCGTCGACCAGGTTTATCTGCCCGATTTGCTGGCGATCGCGCCTTACTACAAAGACTATGCCGGATTGGGCGAGGGGTTGGGCAACTTCCTGAGCTGGGGTGAGTTCCCCGGCGACGATATCCAGGACGTAAGCAAATTCCTCGTACCTCGCGGGGTGATCCTCGGGCGCGACCTGGCGAACGTGATCGATCCCGATCCCAAGGATTTCGCACAGGTGCAGGAGTTCATCCCGCACTCGTGGTACGAATACGGCGCCGGGGATTCGGCCGGTCTGCATCCCTTCCAGGGAGAGACCAAGCTGAATTACACCGGCCCGCAGCCACCGTACGAACAATTGAACGTCGACTCCAAGTACTCCTGGCTGAAAGCCCCTCGCTGGAAGGGTACACCGATGGAGGTCGGGCCGCTGTCGCGCGTGCTGCTGATGTACGCCGCCGGTGACCAAGAGTCCCATCAGCTTGTCGAAACGGTGCTGGATTCGCTCAACGCGCCCGTGCAGGCCGTTTTCTCGACCCTGGGCCGTTCGGCTGCGAGGGCGATCGAAACCAAAGTTTTCGTCGACGCGATGCAGGGATACTATCAGGATCTGCTGGCGAATATAGCTTCCGGCGATACGCAAACCTTCAACGGCGAACGCTGGAATCCGCTTTCCTGGCCGGGGCATGCGGAGGGCTTCGGGTTCACCGAAGCGCCGCGCGGGGCGTTGGGCCATTGGGTGGTGATCGACGGTCGGAAAATCAGCAACTATCAGCTCGTCGTGCCGACGACGTGGAACGCTTCGCCGCGCGACGTACAGGGGCAGGCTGGTGCGTATGAAGCTTCGCTGGTCGGAACGCCGCTGGCGGTTGCCGATCAACCGCTGGAAATTCTACGCACGATTCACAGCTTCGATCCGTGTATGGCCTGCGCCATTCACATGGTGGATGCACAGGGCAACCCGCTCACGCAGGTCTCCACGGATCCGGGGAAAAATGCCTGTCACGTATAGAACGAATGAATTTGGAGGCGGGAGAAATTCCATACGAAGGCCGGCCGGAGATGGGTTGCCGCGGCCTGAAAAAATGCTGCTCTGATTCTTTTTCGCCGAAGGGAAGTCTGTGTTAGCGCCAAACGCGATCGTACTCGGTATCGGGAACCTGTTGAATTCGGACGAGGGGATGGGAGTCCACGCGGTGCGCCGGTTGGAGGCGGAACTCGGAAAGCCTGACATCGGTCTCCAACTCTTGGACGGCGGGACGCTCGGTTTGAATCTGCTGCCGTTGATCGAGGACGCAAGTCACCTGCTCTTGCTGGACAGCGTGAATGCCGGACAAGCGCCAGGAACGATCGTGGAACTGACGAAAAATCAGATTCCGCTCTACAGCGGCGTAAAGATGTCGATCCATCAAACGAGCTTCCAGGAAGTGCTGGGTTTGGCCGACTTACGGCACCGTTTGCCGTCTCATTTGCACCTCATCGGCGTGCAGCCCGCGGACTTGTCCGTCGGAGTCGAGCTCAGCCCAATTGTAGCCGGTCAACTTCCGGTAATCTTGAGACGTGCGAAAGAGATCTTGATCGAGTGGGGCTTTCTTCCCACCGGCGAAATCGGATGATGCCACCTGTCGGGTTTCGCGAGAGTGGGTTTTGCTTATAAGCGTTTAAGCCCCTCGATCGCGCGTGACGGCGAGATACTCAATCTTGCATTCTTGCCTCGTCTGCCGGAGAAGTCGCATTGGGTGGCTCGGTGCACCAGTACGAAGTTGTCGACAATTTCGAGGTGACGCTGCGGGGAATGAGCATATGGAATATTACTTTTTAGACCGGGTTCCCTGGCAGGACAGCCAGGCGATTTACCATGCGGCCGCCGACCTTCAGCGAGAAGCGCTGTTCATCCTGCGCCCGGCGGCGCCTTACGTATGTCTGGGTTTTCACCAGGATGCGAAGATGGAGATCGACCTGGATTTCACCGAACGGGAAGCCATCCCCGTCTTTCGCCGCGAAGTTGGCGGAGGTGCGGTCTATCTGGACGAAGGTCAGTTGTTCTATCAGCTTGTTCTACGCCGCGACAATCCGCAGGTGCCGGCCAATAAATCCGAATACTTCCGGAAATTCCTGCTGCCCGTCGTGGAGACTTACCGGGCTATTGGTGTACAGGCGGAGTACAAACCGGTCAACGATATTCTCGCGCACGATCGGAAAATTTCAGGGAACGGGGCGGCTGAAATCGGAGAGAGCGTAGTGCTCGTCGGCAATTTCATCCTGGATTTCAACTACGACATGATGGCAAAGGTCTTGCGGGTCCCCGACGAAAAGTTCCGTGACAAGGTGAACAAGACGCTGCGCGAGAACTTGAGCACCATCCGAAACGAGACGGGAAACCTTCCCAATACGGCGGACCTGGCGAAGGATCTCGTCAGGCGATACGAGTCGATTCTGGGTTCTATGACGGAACACGAGCAAATAGATCGCGAGCTGAAGAGCAGAGCCGCAGAGCGTATCGCCCTCATGGATACACAGGAATGGCTCTTTTCCAACGATCGACGCCATCCTGATCTGTGGAACTTGAAAATTCGGGACGGCGTGCAAGTCATCCAGAAGGTTTATAAAGCGCCCGGAGGTTTGATTCGAATTTCCGCGGTCGCTCGTGACGGTGAATTGCGCGACGTCCACATTTCCGGTGATTTCTTCTTCTATCCCTCGGAATCCCTGGTTGAATTTGAGCGTTCGCTCGAGGGAGCCAGCACGGAACCCGAACGGCTCACGCAAACCATCGACGACTTCTTCGCCCGCCACGAAATCGAAGCTCCTGGAATCACCCCCGCTGACTTCGTCAGGGCGTTCGCCTGAGGATCAAGATCCTGTGGTGGACCGGCTCCGATTTCTTCTTCCCTTACTGAGATTGAACATGGACAGCATGCGCGGAGGTCGGCGTTTTTCTGACGAAGGCTGCGGTCAATTCCATGGGTGATCTACGTGGATGGAGCGCTTAACGTGTTGAAAGATAGCGGGCTGTCATATTTAATGCGCGGTGTATGGGGCTCGAGGAGGAATCATGGTTTCGTCGATGTCGTTCGATCATACAGAGGCGACGGTCGGATTTGAACCGACGAATGGGGGTTTTGCAGACCCTTGCCTTACCAGACTTGGCTACGTCGCCTTGGAGAAGTAGGGCAATCGCCGTTTGCCGCTGGATGCTTAATATTAATGAATGGCGATTTCGATCAGAGCGGGCGATGGGATTCGAACCCATGGCCTTCTCCTTGGCAAGGAGACGTTCTACCACTGAACTACGCCCGCAGATGACGTTGGAAGGATACCTTGATCGATGGTGAATGTCAAGATTCTACAGCGTGTGACGCTTATTCTAACGGAGGTCAGGACAACGCGATAGATGAATTTTTCTGGGGGCACGTAAAAATCGACTGGAAACGATGCTTCGGAATCCTTAGAAACCGCATCGTCCTGGTCTTATCTGTTCACCGTGTGAATAGTACATAAAAATCGCTTCACAATTACTTTATAAAACTGTAGAATGAAGACAGTTGGATAGCAAATCAAAAGGGGCAACACAGAACGAAGCTATTTTCGTCGTCCCAGCATACCCCGGCTATCAGCATCCTGCAGCCACACAATCCATCCGGCTGTTGGAGCCAATAAACACTCACGTTGCCAACGATAATACAGCGAACACTGCCGCATGGTTTTCTAGAGAACACTTGTAGGAGTTTCAGATTTGATTCACTTTTCGGTTCGAGGCGACAACAGAAATTCTATAGCCACTCATCATCGAGACCATCTAGACAAGAGAAAATCCAATCCTTATCTTCTGCAATCCGCTATACGAACCATTCATTATCACCTAAATTTCTTTCCCTGAATTCCGGTCACTCTTTTCATACCGTAGCGTGGTGATTTTGATTCAAGTATCGAACATGATAACAGGAACGTGATGGCATCCACGAGGAAAACCAAGAAAGAGCTTGTGCAGCAGATCGACGAGTTACGCCGCCGCGTAGACGAGTTGGAAGCCCTGCGGGCTGCGGGCAAGCCAGATTCCATCGAAGTGCATCAAATTCTGGAAAGTATGTTCGATCGCACGCACATGCTGGTGGTTCACCTGAATTTGGACTTCGACATCATCCGTGTCAGCCGGGCGTTCGCCGATGCGGCCGGACGAGATCCGGCGTATTTCCGGGGCAAGAATTTCTTCGCCTTATACCCAAGCACGGAAAACAAAACGTTTTTTCACCGCGTTTTGGCTTTCAAAGAAGTCGTTTTTGAATCTGCGAAAGTTTTTCGTTTCAACATGGATCCTCAGGGGAAGCAGTGTATATGTGATTGGACGATGATTCCCATCATGGGGATGGATCAAGAAGCAACGGGACTCCTGTTGACATTACGAGATCGGACGGAGTGGGTAAAAAGAGAACAGGAATACAAGACGCTGGTCAACGGAATGAACGACACTGCTTTCGTGATCGATTTCGATGGCAAATTCCTCGAAATGAACGATGCGGCCATCGAAGTTCTGGGATATTCGCGGGAAGAACTGCTCTCGATGGGACCAAACGATATCGACGCACAATTGGATATGAGTGAAATCACCCACCTTATCGAAGGCATAAAGATGGGTGAGACCCAAGTATTCGAAACGAAGCACGTGACCAAGGAGGGTAAAACCTTTCCGGTTGAGGTAAGCTCCAGCCTGGTAACCTATGGAGGAGAGCCGGCGATCCTGAGCATCACGCGCGACCTCACGGAAAGGAAGAAGACAGAGCTTCGCCTGGCGCTGACTCACGCAGGCATCGATCATGCGCAAATCGGCATGTTTCAAGTGGATGATGACGGGCGCATCTACTACGTCAATCAATACGCCTGTGATAATCTCGGATACAGCCGTGATGAATTATTGAGCATGCGCATTTGGGAAATCGACTCCAATCTCGATGAGCAACGGTGGCGAGAGCATCGAACGACGACGCACGCACAGGGTATCACGATCATGGAGACGGTCCACCGCAGAAAGGACGGATCGGAATTTCCGGTTGAAGTGACGATCAATTTTGCCACGATCGACGATAAACAGGTTTCGATCTCGGTTTCCAGAGATATCACCGAGCGCAAAGTCGCCGAAAAGCAGCGAGAAATGCTGCTCGACCAGCTGCGCGAGCACGCGCAGCGGCTGCTCGACGTGATGAGCACCGTTCCTGTAGGTTTACTCTTGCTCGACTCCGCTCATAAAGTCATTCTTGCCAATCCGATTGGGGAAGAAGCCCTCGAGGTCCTGGCAAACGCCCAGGTGGGCAGCAAGCTCACACACCTGGGAAACCGTATGCTGCAGGATTTAATTTCCACGCCGCTGAAGACAGGTCTGCGCCACGAGGTGACGGCCAAAGGCCGCGTTTTCGAAGTCACTACGCAATCGATGAGCGATGAACAGAAGACCGGCAACTTCCTGTTGGTTGTCGAAGACGTAACCCTGGAACGCCAGGTTCAGCGGGAGCTTCATCAGCAGGAGCGGCTCGCCACCGTGGGACAAATGGCCGCAGGTCTGGCGCACGATTTCAACAACATCATGTCGATCATCGCCTTGTACGCCCGTCAGCATTTGCGCGATCCGGATTTGCCGGTCGGGTATCGAGAGCACCTCGAGATCATCACGCAGCAGACAGATCGAGCCAGGGATCTCATTCAACAGATTCTGGATTTCGGGCGCCGCGCCATACTCGAGCGCCGGCCGATCGATTTGGCGAAGGTTCTGCAAGAACAGATCAGGTTGTTGCAGCGCATGCTGCCCGAAACCGTGCGTATTGAGTTTGAGAGCGGTGACGATGAATACACGGTCAACGCCGATCCGACGCGCATGCAGCAGATCCTGTTGAATCTGGCGCTCAACGCACGCGATGCGATGCCGATGGGAGGTTTGCTGCAGGTCGAGCTCAATCACCTGCGTGTTGATAAAAAGGTGGCGGCCAAAATGCCGGAACTGCCGTCGGGGGATTGGGTGCGCCTTACGGTGACAGATGATGGCAGCGGCATATCGGCGGATGTGATGCCGCATATTTTCAATCCCTTCTTCTCGACCAAAGCGCCGGGAAAGGGCTCCGGCTTGGGGCTGGCGCAAGTGTACGGAATCGTTAAACAACACGGGGGCTACATCACAGTTGATTCGCTGCCTGGAAAGGGAACCACCTTCGATATATTTCTACCCGCTGAATCGGAGAAGCCCGCCGACCATCCGGCCGTTGATGTCCGGGCCTCCTATCGTGGTCATGGAGAGACGATCCTTGTGGTTGAGGACAACGAAGCCTTGTTGAAGGCCTTGGTCGAAATCCTTTCGTCTCTGGATTACCGCGTTCTGGGAGCTTCCAACGGCCGCAAGGCGCTCGAGATATTGGCGAAGAACGAACAGGAAGTAGATCTCGTGTTGAGTGATCTTGTGATGCCCGAAATGGGGGGAAAAGAACTGCTGCGAAGGATCCAGCAGCAGGGTTTGGCGGTGCCAACGGTGATGATGACGGGCCATCCGCGCGAAGATGAGCTGCTGGACCTGGAGGCCGAGGGATTGAGCGGCTGGCTGCGTAAGCCTCCCACCGTCGAGCAGATTGGAAGATTGCTCGCGCGCGTCCTGCAAAACGCCTCAGATTGATCCTTTTCTTTCCGCCGGACGCATCCAGCGGTGGAAATCAACCTGAAAACCTCAAAATTCCTTCGTGGATGATCAGCGCTGGATAGCCTTCAGCGATTCTTGCAGCAGCGAAGCAGAGGCGTGCAGCGCCTCTATTTCGTCAGGCGTCAGGTTGGCTTCGATGACGCTTTCCACTCCGTTCTGCGTCACGATGCTGGGAACGCCCAGGCTGACTTCGCTCAACCCGTATTCGCCTTGCAGCGGAACGGAGACGGTCAGGACGCTGCGTTCGTCGCGGAGAACGGCGCCCACGATTCGCAATAATGCCAGGCCGACCGCGAAATTGGTTGCTCCCTTGTATTCGATGATGTGGTACGCGGAGCGGCGGACTTGTTCTTCGATCTCGGACTTCGTTTTCTCCCAGCCTTCACAGCTCCCGCAGTGTTTGCAGTATTCGTTGATCGGCACGCCGGCGAAGTGGGACATCGACCACGCCGCCACCTGGCTGTCCCCGTGTTCGCCGAGAATGTAGGCATGAACGTTATGGACGTCGACGCCGCAGTGCATACTCAACAGGTAGCGGAATCTGGCGCTGTCGAGCACCGTGCCAGAGCCGATCACGCGGCCTCGTTCCCACGAAGTCCTCTTGTGCGCCAGGTAGGTCAATACGTCCACTGGATTGCTGACCACAACGATGACGGCTTTCGATTCGTGTTCGACGATGTCGTCGACGATGTTTTCGATGATCGACGCGTTTCGCTGCAGCAAGTCGAGCCGTGTTTCGCCGCTTTTCTGCTTCGCACCCGCGGTGATCACGATCACGTGGGCGTCTGCGTACGCATCCGCCTGTCCGACGGAAATCTGCACGTTGGGGTAGTACGGCAGGCCGTGGGAAAGATCCAGCACTTCTCCTTTGGCCAACTCCTGGTTGACGTCGAGCAGGGCGATTTCGTCTGACAGACCGCTCTGCGCCAGGGCGTAGGCGAACGTCGCGCCTACGGCGCCTGCGCCCACGATGACGACTTTACGCGATATCAACTGCTCGTTTTGCATCAGCGCTTCTCCTTCGGACGCCGCGAAGCAAATCCCGCTTCGTGATCTCAGAGAATTATATCAACCACCGTTGACCCGAAAGTTACACTTTCGCCGACGATGACTATCTTCTATAATCCCTCAGGTGGCCCGATCGATCCCGGTGATGTGTCCGAATTGGTCCGGACCGAGATCGATTTGAACCCATGAAGTCAATCTGCGTCCACTTTCTTTCCAGCCGTCAAATTCGATGGATTGCTCGTCCCGCGGGGAACGGTGTTGCGTGGTTTGATGAGATTTCTTCGTGAACAGTTCCAATGGTTGATGTCACACTCCTGGCGCGGTCACGTCATTATCGGCGGTACGACCAACAAATGCGTGTTGTTGGTCAAGGGGTTCCTGGCCGAGGGCGTCAAAGTCGTCGTGATCGCAAAAAGCGAAGCGAACCCTGAAACCGAGATCTGCAGACGCCTCGGGGCGTTGGTCATCGTTGGAGACATCGACGATCCCGTCATCTTGAATCAGGCGGGAATCGAGCGAGCGAACGTACTCATCGCGGTTTCCGACAACGACCGCGTGAATGCCGAAATGGCCGTCCGGGCGAACGAATTATGCTCGCGGAGAAGCGCCGATCCGCTCAACTGCATGATTCACGTCGTCGATCCTGCGTTGTGGGACCTGCTGCAAGAGCGCAAGTTCGGCGGCCAGTATTTCGAAAACATCCGCCTCGAGACCTTCAATGTCTATCTGTTCGGCGCGCAGATCCTCGTCGAAGATTACGTACTAAACAGGAAAGCCGCCCGCCTCAGGAAGAGTCCGCAGCACGTTTTGATCGTGGGTATGGACAAGCTCGGCACGAATCTCGTCGTGGAAACCGCCAGAGAATGGTACTTCAGGCGGGGGAATACGGATGAACGCATCCGTATGACCCTGATCGACCGGGGTGCGAAGGAAGTGCTCGCGTTGTTGAACGCCCGCTATCCCGGGCTTTCATCGAGCGCGGAGATCACGGCCCTGAACATGAGCGTCAATTCCCCGGAGTTTATTCGCGGCGAACACCTGGTCGATGTGGATGGCTTGACCGACATCGACATCGCCGTCATCTGCTACGACGAACCCTCCGAAGCGTTGTTTACAGGATTGACCCTCCGCCGCCGGCTGCCGGAGTATTCGACGCCCATTATCATGCGCGTCCCCGAAGAGAGCGGCATGGCGGATTTGATTCGCGGCCGGGTGGAGAACGATGATCTGGTCTCGATTCAACCTTTCGGCTTGCTGGAGCGCACGTGTACGCCCGCGATCGTTAACCGGGGAACGCACGAGACACTGGCCCGAGCGCTGCACGAGGAATATTTGCGCCATCAAGACCAGGTTCGCGCCGCCGATTCGAGCACTGTTTCCAGGCTGCCGTGGGGACTGCTCTCCGAAAGCATGCGGGAGGCCAACCGGCGTCAGGTGGATCACGTCGGCGAACTCCTGAGGCAAGTCGGATGCGGATTGAACGTCCTGTGGGATTGGACCGAACCGGTATTTCTATTCTCCGATACCGACGTCGAACGGCTGGCGGAGTTGGAGCACGGGCGACGGTGCCTCGAGAAGCTGCAGCCGGGATGGAAATACGCGCCTGGCCATCAGTATCCGGGCGAGAAATTCCATCCAGCGCTCGTACCCTGGGAGGACCTTCCTGAGGCGGACAAGGAGAAAAATCGTATTGCCGTCCGGCGCTTGCCTGTGTTTCTGGCCCGCGCGGGCTACAAGGTGAAACGGATTGGTTCCAAGGAATGAGTCATGGATGCTTACGGTTGAACAGACGTGGAAGATAGAGGATCGATTCTTCGCTGACGGATAGACCCCGTTCATCGACTTGCCGCCGCTTCCGCTCAAGATCCATGAAAAATTAATCTTCCTGATCGTTTCAGATGGTATACCTCAGACAATCCGTGAAGTCCGCACAAAATATCAAAACGAGATGCACTTCTTCCTTTATAGTTCTTCTGACCGGGAGCGAGAAAATGGATACGACCGAGCGGATACAAAAAGCTGTCGACTACATCGAGGAGCGGTTGTTCGAGCCGATCGACCTGCAAGACGTTGCAGGCCGGGCTTTCTTCTCGCCGTATTATTTTTATCGCTTGTTTCAAGCCATGGCAGGCTATTCGTTGAAAGAATACATCCGCAGGCGGCGCTTTTCGGAAGCGAGCGAGATGCTGCGCACGACGGAAATCGGCATCCTGGAGCTGGCGTTCCTGTGTCAGTACGAATCTCAGGAAGCGTTCACCCGGGCGTTCAAGAAAGAAACCGGCCGGAATCCCGGTGATTTCCGCAATCGCAAGGCCTCGTTTCGCACCTTCCTGCCCGTGGATGTAGTCCACAATCAATTGAAGGGAGAATTGGACATGGTTGCGATTGAACCCAATATCGTAAAGAAAGCGGAATTTCTGGTCATCGGACCGGCGATCAAGTGCACCATCGAAGATGAAGAAAACATCAAACGCATTCCGCTCTTCTGGGAAGAGGAGATGGCCAAGAATACGTTGGACAAAATCCCCAACGCAGTGAATCCGACCACCTGCTACGGGGTTTGCATGGACTTCGAAAGCCCCAAGTTCACCTACATGATCGCCAAGGAAGTGAGCAGCCTGGATGACGTGCCCGACGACATGATCGGGCGGACTGTCCCCGCGGCGACCTATGCGGTTTTCACGGCCAGGGGGCCGTGCACAAAGGCCATTCAGGACACGACCCGCTACATCTATTCCACCTGGCTGCCGGAGTCCGGCTACGAGCATGCCATGACGGCGGATCTCGAGGTGTACGACGAGAGATGTTCGGATGATGATACGTCTGAGGTCGACATCTACATCCCCATCGTCAAGTCGGAAACGGCGTAACGCTCGTCGTTCCGTTCACTCCCTCTCTTCGGACGTAGAAGTCGGAAGAGGGGGATTTTGTTTTTACCCTTGCCGCTCGCGGCGGGAAAAATCCTTCGGGACTGGGCGGATCGAGTTTAGCTCGCGTAGCGTTTCAGTATCCTGCAGATCGCCAGGCTCACCCATGGTCCGCTGTCCTTCGATGCAGCGTGGGCCTTGCCTCCCTCGGCGTAGGACGACTTCCACAACCCGTTTTCCTGCTGGTGATCGACCAGCCAATCCAGTGCCTTGCGCACGTTTTCGTTCTCTTTGGGGACGCCGATGAGCGAAATGGAATCGAGCGCGGATACCAATTGATTCCACCAGTAAGGATACTGGAACATGATCCAGTAGCGTTCGGCCTGGTAGGAGGTGGTTGCGTCCTTTTGTAAGAAGCGTGAGGCGAGCAGCTCGGCGGCGCGGCGCGCGGCTTCGCTCTTGCGGTAGCGCGGGTGAGCGGCGAAGGCGCGCAGGATCATGCCGGTGGCGTTGTGCGAGAACGGTTTCGAACGATCAGGTTGCAGTGGTTGGCGATGCTGACTGGTAAGTTCGATTTGCGTCGGCCAGTCCAGGTCGTGGGTAACGATGGGAACCGACCAGGCGCCGTCGTCCTGGCGCATGGCGAGCAGCCACTGGAAGGCTTTTTCCACGCGGGGATCGTCCGCGTAGCCGGCTTCGACGAGCAGGAAGAGCAGCGCGCCGGTGTAGTAGCTGGCGTATTGGTTGGCGAGCATGCCGCGGATGTCTCCTTCTTCCGTCTGGCAGGAGAAAATGAACTCGGACGCCTTTTCGCCGGCCGGGTTTTCGCGCGTGAATCCGTACATCTGCACCAGAAAACGGAACTGCTTCCAGGTCTCGATCAGCTTGTAGTTGATCGCCGGGTGCTTTTCTTTCCCCGACCGTTTCCACGATCCGTCATTCTGCTGGCGTTTGACGATCTTCTGCGCTCCGGGAAGTTCCCAGAGACGCTCTATCGGTTCGACCGGCTCACTCAGGAGATCGCGGCGGGTGAAGTAGCGCGGCGCCTCGTCGTCTGCTGCGAGCAGCGGAGGGATGGGATCGTAGCGTAAGGATTCTCGCCAGGCCTCCATTTTCTTTCCTCGGGTTGGGTTTTGCGCATTATTCTATCGTTAATCGAGGTGGTGCGTCGTCCGGCGCGGGTTGAAGAACGAGGGCGTCGCGTGTAGACTTGTTAGCGGAAAACTGCACACGGATGGATTGATAGATGTCGAATCGAAGGAGCGGGATGCCGGGCATCGAAACCTATCTCGGTCGAATCCTGCACGGGGATTGCCTGGAACTGCTGCCGCAGCTGCCGGCGGCGAGCGTGGATTTGATCTTCGCCGATCCGCCCTACAACCTGCAGCTCAAGGGGGAGCTGTGGCGCCCGAACATGACCAGGGTGAACGGCGTGCAGGACGACTGGGATCGTTTCGCCAGCTTCGAGGCCTACGACGAATTCAGCCGCGCCTGGCTCGGCGCCTGCCGCCGCGTGCTCAAGGATGACGGCACCATCTGGGTCATCGGGACCTATCACAACATCTACCGCCTGGGCGCCATCCTGCAGGACCTGGGCTACTGGATCCTGAACGACGTGTTGTGGATCAAGAGCAACCCCATGCCCAACTTCCGCGGCGTGCGCTTCACCAACGCCCACGAGACGCTGATCTGGGCCAGCAAATCCAGGGGTGCGCGCTACACGTTCAACCACCACGCCATGAAGGCGCTGAACGAAGGCAAGCAGATGCGCAGCGATTGGACGCTGCCGATCTGTTCGGGCGCGGAGCGTTTGAAGTCGAACGGGGAGAAAGCGCACTCCACGCAGAAACCGGAAGACCTGCTGCGGCGCGTGATCCTGGCTTCGAGCAACCCCGGCGACGTCGTGCTCGATCCGTTTTTCGGCAGCGGCACGACGGGCGCCGTGGCCAAACGGCTGCGGCGGCGCTGGATCGGCATCGAACGCCAGGCCGGGTACGTCGATCTGGCGCGCCGGCGAATCGAAGACATCGAGCCGGAAGCCGACGAGCGCCTGGTGTCCCACCCGCGCGATCGCAGACGGCGTGCGGCGCGCATTCCCTTCACGAAGCTGCTCGAACATGAATATCTAAAACCAGGTCAGACGCTGTTCTTCCGCGGCAAGCGTGACCTGCCTGCCCGCATCGGACGGGACGGCAAGCTGCGCATCGGGGATTTCGAAGGCTCGATCCATCAGGCGGGGAGACACCTGATGAACGGCAGCCCGTGCAACGGCTGGAAGCACTGGTATTACCAGGCCGAGGACGGTGAGTTGGCGCCGATCGACGTGCTGCGCCAGCGGCTGCGGGCGCGCAGCCAGAACGAAGGGGAAGCTTAAACTAGATTGTTTACTGGAGGGGGATTAAATGCCCGCAAGAGCCGGGCCGATGAGGAAAATGATGGCGATAACCACGATGGCCAGGATCAAAGTAATGATGCCGAATTCGGCCTGCGTTTGCCCCCGCTCGTGGTCACTGACTCGTCGTTGTGTTGACATGCGGAAAATCCTCGAAGGTCTCGATCGCCCGATACCTTTTATCGTAGCGCACCTTCGGCCGTCCGCGCCTTGCAGTCAACCTACAAATGGGAGCACGAATTCTGAAAAGCAGGCAGTTCTACGGCGCTGCGCCGCAGAACCCACCGCCAGTGCCTTAAGTCATGCGCGCAAAATTACCAATTTGATGTATACTCTTCTTGGCGTCCATAACATTCATCCAACAGGACGTCCAAACTTATGCACCCTCGACCGGATCCCCACTGGTTGGGGGTGCTGGTTTATATCCCCGTCAGGCTTCTTCGAGCAGCTTCTCTACGGCGGCGATCTCCGCCTGGCTCAGTTCCCAATCCCCGGCAGGCGCGGTGCCTTCGATCTGCGAAGGTTTACGCGCGCCGACGATCGGCGCGGTGACTTCCGGCCGGCGCAGCAGCCAGGCGATGGCCATCTGCGCCGCGGTGTGGCCGCTTTCCCGGGCGATTTCGGCCAGACCGGCGGCGACGCGCATGTTGCGCGCCAGCCTGGGCTGGCGGAAATCCGGGTCGCCGTGGCGGTGATCGCCTTCCGGCAGCCCCGCCACCCATTCGGGCGTGACCTTGCCGGTCAGCAGCCCTTTCTGCAGCGGGCTGTAGGGGATCACGCCGATCTGGTTTTCGCCGCAGTAGGGCAGGATTTCGTCTTCGACCCCGCGCTTCAGCAGGCTGTAGGGCGGCTGCAGGGAGGCGATGGGGTGCAGCGCCTGTATGACTTGCATCTGTTTCACGCTGAAATTGGAGACGCCCGCGTAGCGGATCTTGCCGTCCTGGATCAGCGATTCCATTGCGAGCCAGGCTTCCTCGATGTCCTCCTCCGGTTCCGGCCAGTGAATCTGATACAGGTCGATGCGTTCCACGCCCAGCCGCCGCAGGCTGTCCTCCGCCTCGCGCAGGATGCTTTCGCGTTTCAGGCTGGCGTGGAGGATGCGCTCCTCGCCCCAGACGCGCGCGCATTTGGTGGCCAGAATGGGTTTTTCCTGCATGCCACGGATCGCTCTGCCGATGACCTCCTCGGAATGCCCCAGGCCGTAGGCCGGCGCGGTGTCGATCCAGTTGATTCCCAGATCCAGCGCGGTGTGGATCGTGGCGATCGAGCGTTCGTCGTCCTGCGGTCCCCAGCCGAACTGCCAGTTTGATCCGCCCATGGCCCAGGTACCCAGACCGATGGCCGAAAGCTGCAGATCGGTCCAACCCAATTTACGTCTGCGCATGCCTCTCCCCTCGTTTTAACGGAATTTATTCGTTACCAAGTAGTGTATCGCATTCCGGGGCGTCTAGCCGGGCTCGAGCGACAGATTTTCGATCTCCAGCCATTGTTCTTCCTGGGTCGCGAGCGTGCCGAAACGGAAACCCCCTTCGGGAGATGCGACGGCGAACTGATTGTCGATCCAGGCGACGAATCCCAGCGGTCCGGTGGGCGGATCGACGGCCGAGTGCACCTCGACGCCGTCCACGTAAAACGCAGCGCGCTGCGCCTGCCAACGCAGTTCGTAGTCGTGCCATTCGACGAGCGTAGTTTCGAGCAGACGTTCCTCGGCGTGGATGAAGCGAAGCGCCGTGCGCATCAGCGGCCGGCGCAGGGGTTTCACCTGCGCCAGCCCGGCGACGGCCAGGGCTGGGAAAGCCAGGAGTAGCGAAGGAAAGGCCGCTGAGCGCAGGCAGGCGGCTTTCCAACCGTGTCCCGGCACGGATGGATCGAGTGCCATGTCGTTCGGCGTCGATGCATAGAAAAACCAGAGCGCGTTGGGCGCGGCCGGCAGCCGCCTTGCGGCACCGCCCTGGCCCAGAGAGAGACTGAAGGGGTCGTTCCAGAAACCGAAGCCCAGGGTGCCGACCGGCGCAGGATGGGAGGCGCGCCCGCGCAGCCGCATACGCAGCGGAGGCCGCCAGGGAAAGCTGCGCCGGGGCAGGGGACGGTAATCGTCCAGCTGCGCGTCTGCGTATTTCTTTCGTTCCGGCGGCAGGGTCATACGGAAGCGATGGGGTTCCCCCTCGGTCACCCGGCCGCCGCCGATTTCCAATGGCTGCAAATTCACCTCCCGCAGTTCGCGGATTCATTGTATCCCAAAGGCGAATTTGACTCCAAATACGAGGCGGATTCGCCGTCTCTGGTGTATGGCGAGTGGGATGCAATCGTGTATAATCGGATTTCTATAGCCAAGGAGGAAGCGTGGAAATCGTCTGGTATGGTCTTTCGTGTTTTCGCCTGTCCGAACGCGGGAAGGCAACCGTGGTCACCGATCCGTACAGCGCGGAGATCGGGCTGCCGCCGCTGAAATTGAAGGCGGACATCGTCACCGTGAGCCACGACGCGGCGGGCCACAACAACGTGAAAGCGGTGAAGGGCGTGCGGCGCGAGATCACCGGACCGGGGGAATACGAGATCGGCGAGGTGTTCATCATCGGAATCCAGATGCGCCCCAAGAAATCCACGAAGACCAAAGCCCGAGCGAACATGCTGTACATGTTCGATTTCGATGGGCTCACCGTCGTGCATCTGGGCGATCTGGCCTACGTGCCTTCGCAGGCGCAAATCGAGGATCTGGGAACCGTTGACATCGCCCTGGTACCGGTCGGCGGCGGCGGCGCGCTGACGCCTTCCCAGGCCTCCGAGGTCATCAGCCTGATCGAGCCGTCGGTCGTCGTTCCCATGCACTACAAGATCGGCGACATCGAGCTCAAATTGGGCACACTCAAACGTTTCCTCTCCGAAATGGGAATCAGCGAATACGAGGCGCTACCGGGTTTGAAGATTGCGAAGAGTGGGCTCTCGGAGGACACGCAGGTCGTCGTCCTCGAGCCAACGCTGTAATGACAGGCATGAGGGCGTTCTCGAAACGGGCCGCGGGAAGGAAGATGCATGGGGATTAAATTGCTGCTGACCTGGGACATGATCCCCGGTCGCGAACAAGAATATTTCGAGTTCCTCGTGCGGGAATTCGTCCCCGGCTTGCAGAAATTGGGAATCGAACCAGCGGAGGCCTGGTACACCACGTACGGGCAATCTCCGCAGATGCTGACCGAATTCCTGGCCGACGATCTGGACGAAGTGCGTCAGGCCCTGGACACGGATGAATGGGCCACGCTGAGCGATCGTCTACTCGAGTACGTGACCAATTTCAAATCCAAGATCGTCAAGGCGAGCAAGGGATTTCAGATGTGATCGCCCGGATCATGGCCCGGTGGGAAAACGTAAACGAGCCGGACGTTCGTCCGGCTCGTTTATATATAAATAGGGAACGCCTCAGTCGTTCTTCTCTGCCGTGCTGCTTTCTTTCTTTTCGTCCGCTTTTTCCGTCTTCCTGCTGCCGGATGCGACCTGGCCGGATGGTGAACGGTGATCCGTAGCGTAAAATCCGCTTCCTTTAAACACGATTCCAACTGGCAAATAGACTTTCCGCAGCGCCTCCTTGTTGCATTCCGGGCAACGGGTGAGGGGCGGATCGTCGAAATGTTGACGTCGATCGAACTGAACGCCGCAGTTATCGCAGCGGTAGGTGTAAATTGGCATGCCACACTCTTTTCGTCTTACTTAAAGGATTATAGTCGGCTTGGGATGGGGTTGCAAGAAAAAACGCGTTAGAAAGTCGTTAGCGTTTCGTTAGCCAGGGAGGGATTTCAGGTTGACGGCCGCGCCGCCGCAGGATATGATGAAGGTGCTACGTAGGCCGGCCGGGCGATCGCAAGCACCCGCGGGTGTTTGAGGAAAGTCCGCGCTCCAAAGAGCACGATGCCGGGTAACACCCGGGTGGGAAAACCTGCGGAAAGGGCCACAGAAAATGTCCGCCGGATTCGTCCGGTAAGGGTGAAAAGGTGGTGTAAGAGACCACCGGCACAGGCAGCAATGCCGGCGGCCAGGCAACCCCCGTCGGGAGCAAAACCAAGCAGGAGCGAAACCGCACTGCGG
>JARRPX010000061.1 GCA_037382465.1 Anaerolineales bacterium
CCGACACGCCGACCGATACACCGGTTCCGACCGACACGCCGACCGATACACCGGTCCCGACCGACACGCCGACGAACACGCCGGTTCCGACCGACACGCCGACCGATACACCGGTTCCGACCGACACGCCGACGAACACGCCGGTTCCGACCGACACGCCGACGAACACGCCGGTCCCCACCGACACGCCGACGAACACGCCGGTTCCGACCGACACGCCGACAGACACGCCGCTCCCGACCGACACGCCGACGGACACGCCGGTTCCGACCGACACGCCGACAGACACGCCGGTTCCGACCGACACGCCGACGGACACGCCGGTCCCCACCGACGAGCCGACCGACGAGCCAACCGTCCCGCCTGATCCGGGCGTCTGCCCGATATTCCTGGACTTCGAGACCGACGCAAACGGTGAAGCGCTGCAAGCCGGTACTTTCATCGATGACGAATGGGCCTCACTCGGAATTACGATCACGACCAACAGTCCATCGGCCCATCCCGCGATGATCTTCGACAGCGGTAATCCGACGGGCAACGACGACGATCTCGGAACCCCGAACGAAGACTTCGGTGGTCCGGGCGTTGGCAAGGGTGGCGAGAAAGGCGCACCCGGAGAAAACAGCGTACCGTTGGGCAACGTTTTGATCCTTTCCCAGGACGCCAACCCGAACGATCCGAACGATTATTACGGCGGAGGCACCTTCATCTTCGAGTTCGATCAACCGACGGATGTCTTCGAGATTCACATACTCGATATCGACACGGGCGAACGTGACGGCGTCGTCACGGGCTACGATACCGACGGTAAAGTGGTCGGGCGAGAATGGATCCCCGCCCTCGGCAACAACAGTTTCCAGATCATGCAGCTCGGGTTCGAGAACGTGATACGCTTGAAGGTCAAGATTGAAGCGAGCGGCGCAGTGGCAGGACTCAAATTGTGCCCGAATCAAGAGCCCGGTGATCCTACCGATCCTCCGGATCCGGAACCAAGCGCAACATCAACACCCGAACCGACGGAAGAGCCGACGAACACTCCGACGCCCGAATCCGAACCGGAGGCTACGGCAACACCGCTCGAACCTACACCCACGAAAACACCCGACGACGATCCGGGAAATTACGATCCATCCAAACCCAGACTCTCGATTACCACTTGTCTGGATGAAGAATTTCGATTCCACATTCGAATTCAGAACATTGGCGCGGCAGGTAAATATCGGCTGCTATCTTCCAACGGCGTCATCCTCGGTCCGTGGAATCTGGCGACCGGAGAAGCAGTCAGCGAATATGCAGACGGCACGCCGATCACCACGACCATCGAGGATACTTGGACGGTTCAGTACCGTTATGGATCGAAATGGCGGAATACGTCAGATACGTATGAAACTTCAATCGAAGACCACGTGAGAAAAGAGGATTTCTGCGAATTGGTCAATCCATCGCCGGAACCCAGCCCGATGAACCCCATCGTGATCATTGCGGCTCCGGAGAAGGAATTGAAAGAAGGCGACACGTTCAACGGATCCGGCACCGTTATCGGCGATTTGTCCCAAACCTGGACCGCCGTTGTCGACTACGGTGATGGAAGTGCAGTCGAAACGCTGGTGGCGGCGTCGAATGGAAAGTTCGACCTCGAACACGTCTACGGCGATAATGGGGAATACGACCTCACAGTCACGGTCAGTGATGACGACGGCAATGAAGCCTCAAAATCCGCCGTTATTACCATCAAGAACGTTTCGCCGGATTTGAATTTCCAGGGCCACACATCGTTCAAATCCTGCCGACGCATCGATAAATTCCTCAACTTCGATTTCAAGTGGCGGGTATGTTCCGACGTCATCGTGACCTACGCACGAGTAGGTGAGGAGAAAGTCTTCACTACGACGGTAGTTGACCCCGGTTCCGACGACGTCAACTACACTTGGAGCAGCGGCGTGGAGGTCACCTACTTCAACAACGGCATTTCGGCCGATCCTCCTGCCAGCGCGATGGGCATTTTCCCCTTCAGCGTCACCGACGAGACGACGTTCGTCTTCAATGAACCGGGCTGGCATCGACTCACACTCACCGTCAGCGACGATGATGGCGGCACCGTCACCCGAAAGATCAAGGTGTTCGTGCTGCAAGGGGCTCCTTGTGCCCAGGGATTGGGATACTGGAAACATCACCTTTCCCCATACAATCGAAGGTACAACCGGAATTTATTCCACAGCGCGAAGTTGAAGTCTTACCTGGGCGTCATCAATGCCTATTCTTCCGTGTTCTCGGAGCAAATCTCATTGAAGACTCTCGATCGTGCCTATGACGTCCTGCGCTTCAAGAACAGCGAACTTCGTGCAAAAGCGAATGCGCATCTCCTGACGGCCTGGTTCAACTTCGCCCAGGGTTCGCTGCAATGGAACCAAGCCATCGATTGGGACGGCGACGGCGTAAGCGATGGATCGTTCGCAGAATTGATCAATTATGCGGAAAGCATCTTACTTGATCCGAACGCCTCACATTCACAAATCGAATTGGCGAAGAACATCGCCGAAGGAATCACGCAATACGGACAGAGTATTTGCCACGCACATTAGCATCCTGGAAAATAAAAATCGAAAGAACACGCAAAGGACGATCCGAAAGTGGATCGTCCTTTCTCTTCATGTACGCATTAAGCCGGCTGATGAAGCGCGCCGGAGGCGCCTTTAGCGGGCGTCAATCGTTCCGCGCTTGCGATTCGAAACCAACCTCCTCCCCAATCGTCCGTACACCAACGTCCATACAAACGGAGAGGCTGCCAGTTTTGGATCGCTGTCCGCGGACTTCCGGTTTCCTCATCAAACTGCGCCCGGATAAACGCGTCCCCGTCCCCGAAGAAAAACCCCGATCCACCCGTTCTTCCCGGCAGTTTAAATCCCACCAGGGTCATCGATCTTTCTTCTGCTGCCTGCAAGCCACGCAAAGTGTGAGCATCTCTCAAATCTTCCGAGATCAACTCCAACGGATTAACGCTGACCGGAAATCCCAGGACGCTGCGTTCCCAATCCAACCGTTTTCCGGCCGATTCCTGCTGCGGCGCTTCCTGCTCGCCGAACTCGAACGAAATCTGCCGCGGCGTCCCGGCACGGAATACATCTTCCGCTTCTGCGATCGCCTTCGATCTGCTCTCCGCGAGTCCATCGAGCGCGCCGCCCTGGATGAGGTGCATGATTTCCTTTTGCTGCAGCTCAACACGTCCGATCAAATCGCGCACACTGCTGAATTCCCCCATGGTTCTCTCCCGCCGGATGGACGCAATCGATCGACGGCGTAAATCCCGAATCTGGTCCAATCCCATCCACAATACAGCGTGCAATCGATCCTCGTCCCTTTCAAACTCCAATGTGAAGCGTCGTTCGCTGTGATTTACGTGCGGTGGGCGCACCTGGATCGCCAATCGACGCGCTTCAGCGATGTATATCGCCGGATGATGGTAGCCCCCATGTCCGGCGAGGCGGGCGCATAAAAACGCAGCCGGCCAATGCGCCTTCAGATACGCGGATCGATAGCTGACCATCGCATACGCTGTTGCATGGCCTTGATTGAAGCCGTATCCCGCAAACGCATCGACCTGGTCCCACAGTTGATTTGCCTGGCGCTGCGACATTCCTGGCCCATCCGGCTCCGGCCGCATACACCCGCGAATGAACCGCAAGCGCATGGCCGTCATTTCTTCGGACCGGAACTTGCTCATGCCGCGTCGGAGATGATCCGCTTCTTCCCAGCTCAAATCGGCGATCTCGTGTGCGAGACGCAAGACCTGTTCCTGAAAGATCAGAACGCCCTTCGTGCGCCGCAGAATCGGCTCGAGCGCCGGATGCAGATAACTGACGGGCTCTTCCCCCCGGTAGCGCCGGACGAACGATCGCGCCATGCCGCCCATCGCCGGGCCGGGCTTGAAGAAGGCATTCGCCGTCGCAAGATCTTGAACGTTTCGCGCCTTCAATTGGCGCAGCGTTCGCTGCGCGCCGGCCGATTCGCATTGAAATACACCGATCGTACTGCCGTTCATCAACAGCGCGCCGGTGGCGGCGTCGTCGAGGGGGATCTGATTCAAGTCAAAATCCGGCCGATGGTGCCGGCGCACCAATTCGGCCGCATCGTTGAGCACCGTAAGCGCACGGATACCGAGCAAATCGAGCTTCGGTACACCGATCGCCTCGAGGTCCACATTATTGAACTGCGTGATCAAAAAACCCTTCGAGGCCCATTGCACAGGGAGGTAATCCGTGAGCGGGCCGGGCGTGATCACCACGCCGCCCGGATGCACGCTGAGGTGATGCGGCTGACCGACGAGTCGATAGCCCTGCTGGACGATTTCGCGTTCGAGGGGATCAGACAGCAGCTCCAGCACATCGTCCACACCGCGGCGATCTCGCTTGCGCGGATCGGGATGCCACCTGCGAGGCAGCATGGCCTTCAAGCGGTTGATCCGTTTCTCCTCGAGCCCGAAGGCTTTCGCCGTCTCACCGACTGCGGATCTTGGCTGCATACTGCTGATCGTAGCAACCAGCGCCACGCGATCCGCGCCGAAATGGGTTCGCACGTAGCCGAGGATTTCGTCCCGGCGCCGGCTGCAGAAGTCGAGATCGATGTCAGGTAGGTCTGTCCGCTCCGGATTCAAGAACCGTTCGAAGAGCAGGTCGTGTTCGATCGGGTCTACCGAGGTGATGCCCAGGCAGTACGCGACGAGTGAATTCGCCACGCTGCCACGTGTGCTCACGGGAATTTCCGCGTCGTGCGCAAAGCGCACGATATCGGCCACGATCAGAAACAATGCGGCGTACTCACGAGCCAGAATCACATCCAGCTCATGCTGCAGCCGCTCGCGCACTTCGGTGGAGGGCGCCTCACCAAATCGCTCGATCATCCCTTTCCGTGCTGCAGATTCGAGCATCGTGTCCTTCGTCTCGCCTTTGGGAATTTCGATCGTCGGCCAGATGACCGTCCCTTGCGGCAAAGCCGGTTCACAGCGATGAACGATTTCGGATATGCGCTCCAGCGCCAGTGGATACCTTGCATGGCGTGCGGCCACTTCCTCCCGGGTGAGCCAGTGGAGATCGACCCCCGCATCCCCTCCGTCTGGAAGCGCCGAATCCGGAACCGCATCCAGAGTGCAATTCCGGTCGATCGCCGCAAGTAGCCTCAATCGGGATCGCTCCTGGGGATGCAGCGTGTAAACCGGCTGCGCAGCCACGTACGGCAGGTTCATGCGATCGGCGAGCGCCAGTATGCGATCGGACGAACCGGCGTCGCTGGCAGGATGGATTTCCAATCCCAGGTAACACGCTTCTTTGAAAATCGACTTGAGCCGGTTGAGGTACTGCTGCGCAGCAGCATCCCGCCCATCCGCAATCAACCCGCTTGACCATCCGCTGCGGCCGCCTGCGATGCAGAGAATCCCTTCATTGTAAGCTTCGAGCTGCGCCCACGCGAGCACATCTTTCGATCTATCAGCCGACTGCGGATGTCCCAACAACGATGAAGAAAGCCGGCACAACGAGCGGTACCCTGCCCGATTCATCGCCAGAAGCGTGAGCTGACCGTGGCTCTGGAGATCCTCACGGGAAATCGCCTCAGGCGCGGCCACGTCGAAAGTGATCCCAAGGATAGGCTTAATTCCGGACTCACGGCAGCGCTTCACGAATTGAACGACTCCGAACAGGCCATCCATGTCCGTCAGCGCCAACGATGAAAGACCCTCCGCCGAAGCACGGGCAACCAGGTCCTCGATGCTCGGTGTGGCACGCAGGAGGGAAAATTGAGAATACACGCGCAAATGGGTGAAATCGGAAGATAAGTCTTTATTCATGCCAAGCCGTCAAGGTTCTGCATCTCGAGAATGGGGCTGCGATCGATTCGTGCACGGTAGTCTTCCGGGGATCCATTATCTCATGTCTTGGATCGAAGTAGAATCGTCCAGGGAAAAAGGTCGGTCCGCGTTGAGCGGCAGCAGCACCCGCACGCTCGTTCCCTCGCCGGGCTGGCTTTCGATGTCGATTTTTCCACGATGTGCTTCGACCAATTCTTTGGCTATGGCCAGCCCCAGGCCGCTGCCGGTGGATTCGATCGATTTGTAAAAACGCTCGAAGATGTGCGCCAGATCTTCAGCGGCAATCCCCTCCCCCGTGTCGTGAATGCCGATCTCCAATTGATCCTTTTCCGACAAGCGGCACGTCGCCCGGATGGTATCGCCCGTCGAAGAGTGCCGGATTGCGTTAATGATCAGATTGACCAAAACCGTGCGCATCCGCAGCGGATCGATGTTCACCAGCGGCAGATCGTCGACGATCTCTGTTTTGCAAATTATGCCTTTCTCTTCCGCCTGCGGCCGCAGCGCCGCCATCGTCTCGCCGATCAGAACCGATAAATCCGTCGGCTCTTTTCGTAAGTCCAACGCACCGCTTTCAGCCAGCGCCAGGGTTCGCAGATCTTCGATCAGGCGGCTCATCTGGCGCGTTTCCTCCAGGATGGATTCGAAATGCACATCCTGGCGAGGGTAAACGCCGTCGAGCATTCCCTCGATCCGGCCTTGAATCACCGTGAGCGGCGTGCGCAGTTCATGCGTGACGTTCGCCAACAAATCGCGCCGCTGCGATTCATGCTCCTGAAGCTGCGTCGCCATGGCGTTGAACGCATGCGCCAGGGATCGCATTTCAGGGCTTCCTCGTTCCGAAATCCGCACCGAATAATCCCCTTCCGCAATTCGGTCCGATGCGGCAACCATCTGATCGATGGGAGACACGAGACGGAGCAAGGCACGCCCTGCGAAGAAGAAAATGACAGCCAGCGCTCCAATCCCTCCAACGAGCACTCCCACCGGTTTGAAGTCTGGCCAGCCGATTCCCTCCACCAGACCGGACATGAGGTTGATTGTCATCGAACAAGCAAGCGATGTTAATATAAAGGCTCCGATGAGACCTATGATCAACTTGGGCAGAAGGCTCGGATGCTTCCGCCGCATCATGCGGTGAATCGGAGGCCAGGGTTCCTCCTCGGGCCACCACGGCGGCCTGCCCCAATAGGAACGCCGGGCATAACGCATGCGCATGAAATCGGACCGGGAATATTTATCGCGCTTCATCGGAGAAACGGTATCCCACACCGTAAACGGTCAGTATGTAACGCGGTTCGCTGGGATTTGGTTCGATTTTACGGCGGATGTTTTTGATGTGGGCGTCGATGGCGCGCTCGTAGGATTCGATCGCCACACCGTGAATCGACTCGAGCAGTTGAGCGCGCGTGAAAATCCGGCCGGGTTGGCCGGCAAGTTTGGCGAGCAGTTGAAATTCCGTGGGGGTAAGATCGACGTTTCGATCGCCAATCCGCAGCCGCATGCTTCCAGTTTCGAGGGTGACGTCGAGCACCCGGATGACTTCAGGAGTCTCTTCTACGGCTTCCACGCGGCGAAAGACGGCGCGTATGCGCGCCACGAGTTCCTTGGGACTGAACGGCTTGGTCACGTAGTCGTCGGCTCCCAGCTCTAACCCGACGAGTTTATCTGGCTCCTCATCCCGGGCGGTCAACATCACGATGGGCACGTTCGAGTTCCGGCGCACTTTTCGACACACGTCGAGGCCATCCATGTCCGGCAAACCCAAATCGAGCACGATGAGATCCGGTGATTGGCTGCGGACCGCCGCCAGGGCGGATTCACCATCGTAGGCCGCGACGACCGAAAAGCCCGCGTTTTCGAGATAGTCGCGAGCGATTTGCACGATCTTGGGCTCATCATCGACGATCAGCACCGTTTTCACGATAGAAGCCTCCGCGCGGGGATGCGCACGAAGCATATCCCCACGCGTCCATTATAGGGCAGAAGATCACTCCTCTGCAGGCGCTTCGTCGTCTGCGGCCATCTCGTGGAGATGGCGGTGCCACGAGCGAACCATGGGAGGGACGCCCTCCTCCCAATCCATGCGGCGCCAATGTCTCGGTCCATATCCACGCCAATGCCTGCGTGCACCCCAAAATCCGATCCCGAAAATCGGGAACAGAATCAAGGGAATCGCAATCTTCAGCAGAAACATGAAGCCGATTACGGCGATGGCAACACCCAGCAGCGGCGGGAAGTAACCGAAGTGCCACGGATGCGCCGGCAGTTCCACGCTTTGATCCGCAGCGGAAGCAGCGCCCAGGTTGTATACGTAGAAACCCAGGGCAATCAAACCGCAGACCAGCACCAGAATCCCCACGACGGAAAAGAAAATCCGATTTTTCATTGTAACTACCTCCTTTGGTATTTTGTACTGCGTTGAATTCTGGTCCACGATTGTGAACAGAGTATGAACGAAATGTGGAAGAATGGGGGAGATCCCGTCGAACCGGCAGCGCATCAGAGCAGGCATGCATATAAATGCTGCTTCATCGCATAACCCGATTGCGAAATAAATAAAGTTGGTCTACATTGCGCCTTAAAACCGCGGATTAGCAAGGATGATCGCCGTGAAAAAGACCATGATCTCAAGTTTGCTCATCATTCTGTTGAGTGCTTGTGCACAGGCGACCCCGCCTCCACCCACGGCGACGCCCTCACCTATCCCGCCAACAGCGACGCCGACGGCGACCATCACATTGACACCCACGGCGACCCTCACACCGACACCCACAAATACGCCAACGGAGACCATGTCACCGACGCCAACCGATACTGCGACGCCCACGATCACGCCCACCGAAGAAGCGCCATACGTGACGGCCAACGGCGAAGTGAACTGCCGCTATGGACCGGATGCCGACTACCTGTATGCGTGGGGTCTTTCGGAAGACGACACGGCCTCCCTGGAAGGACGCAACTACGAAGGGACCTGGCTCTACGTCCAACCCCACGACACGGATTGGACCTGTTGGGTCGCCGCTTCGACCGTCACGGCGTCCGTCGACATCGAAAGCGTGCCGGTCGTCTACCCCGTGATTTACGTCCATCCGTCCGTTTCAAATCCGAGCGGGGTCAAAGCCACCCGAAGCGGCAGCAGTGTTACCATCAGCTGGAACCCGGCGCCGGATGCCATCGGGTTGGGGTATCTCGTCGAAGCACGCATCTGTACTGGAAGCTATTTGATCGACGTGGTCGAGTCAACAACCAGCACGTCCATCACGCTTACGGATAAAGACGGCTGTTCCGGCGATTCATACGGACAGGTCCGGGTGTTCGATAAACGCGGATACAGCGCACCGTTCAAGATCAAATGGCCCAAGCCATGAAGATCCCCAGCGAGGTCGCATGACGCTGAGCAGACGATTGATCATTGCCTTCTTCAGGATTCTGACCGGCGCCCTCTGCCGCATAGACGACACGCCGCTGCGCAAGGTGCCGCAGCGCGGTCCTTTGATCCTGATCATCAACCACATCAACCTGGTGGAAGTGCCGGTGTTCTACACCCGCCTGCAGCCACGCCCGATCACCGGCTTCGTCGCCGCGTATCGCTGGAAGAGCGCCTTCTTCCGCTGGCTGTTGAACGCCGTGGACGCCATTCCACTGCATCGCGGCACGGCGGACGTGTCCGCCATGCGGGAGGCGCTCGAACGTTTGAAGCGGGGCGCCATCCTGGTGATCGCCCCGGAGGGTACCCGCAGCGAACACGGCAGACTGCAGAGCGCCCACGCCGGCAGCGTGCTTTTGGCGCTGCACAGCGGTGCGCCGATCCAGCCGGTCGTATGCTACGGCAACGAACGCTTCAGCGACAACCTGCACCACCTGCGCAGGACGGAGCTGCACCTGGCGGTGGGGGAAGGTTTTTACCTGAATGCGGGTTCGGGGCGAGTCTCTCAGGACGTTCGCCAGGAAATGTTGGACGAAATGATGTATAAGCTGGCTGCGCTGCTGCCCGCCGAATATCGCGGCGAGTATGCCGATCTCGAACGGGCAAGCGAGAATCACATCCGTTCGATTTGATCCCAGCCAATTCCAACCTACATAAAACACCGCCGGTGCAGCGGAAATCCGGCGGTGTCCTTTTTATCAGAACGATCCGGGTGAAATTATTTTGGCCAGGGTATGGTCACCGGATCGGTGTAGCCGTGCTTTTCGACGGCTTGAACGGTGCCGTTTGAAGGCCGGTCGCAAGTCTGTTCGTCCGTGATCGTGAGGGAATTGGTATCCGTGTGATAAACCATATCGACCAGATACCCATGCAGACAAACCTGAGCTTTGTTGAAGTAGCCGCGATCGTCGTCCAGGGTCATGTTGACTGGCGTCCAGAAGATGACCACGGTATCGCCGTCCCTTTGGGCTCTTACCTTCTCCGGTGGATCGTACAACGTGGATTTCGGCAGGAGATTCATGTAGGTCGTAACGGAGAAGATATCGCCATCCACGTCCACCACGGAGGCCGAAATCCAACAAGCCCAGTGCTGTTTCTCCCAACTCACCCAGAGCCAGCTTCCATCGTAGTTTCGGTTCCAGAGAATGCCCTTGTCCCCGGGGTAGAAATCCCCGGCGTGTAAATATGCCGTCGCAGGACCGTAGCGGCAGTGGGATTGGGTGTTCACCGTCACCTTGGGGAAATCGAAGGTCGGTGTGAGCGTGATCGTGGGAGTGGGTGTGATCGTCGGGGTGAGCGTTTGAGTTGGCGTGAGTGTGATCGTTGGCGTGTACGTCGGTGTGTAGGTCAGCGTCGGCGTCGGTGTGAAGGTCTTCGTGGGTGTATGGGTCGGGGTGGGTGTATCCGTGGCAAAAATCTGCTGCACCTGAGCACACCCACTCAGGCTGAGAGCGATCAAAATGAGTACGAAAAATAACCCGCGCTTTGGAGATCTTTTACCTTTATCCACGATCATCACTACTCCACAGAGAATACCAGGCCGCTTTTCGGAATTGTAGCCAAGGAATACGGCTTTCTCAATGGCCCGTATGGCCTGTATCCAGATCGAAATTACCTCACTCGAACGACCAGGCACAAGCAAAGCCTTGCGGGACGACGAACGGATCGAGATTGTATTCGTCCAGGTAGAGAACCACGGTTTCGGTCTGATACCCGATCGTAATTTCGTACACATCCACGATCGTTACCCCGGTATCGAACGAACCCCGCCGCACATATTCGATTTCTTCACCTTGAGGTCCGAGAAGCAAATCCAGATACGCTCGCTCCAGGGCCGGTCCTTCAAACACATCCCCTCGCCCCACACCGATCGGGTTGTCCCTCGTGTGGCCGTACGTCGGATCCGTGCTTACGGGACACATGTTTTCCATGGGCGTCGGCTCGAAGAATTCGACCGATTCAAGAATCTCTACGGCGATGGACTCCCCGTCGAGCGCCCAACGTTCAAACGGCGCAGCGGCGATGATTTCAAAGGAAGTATCGCCGTGATGATAGGCCACGGCGACAAAACCGATCATTTTCTCGCCAAACATCTCGCCCGCAATATTGATCGCAAATCCCTGCTCATCCCCGATTTGATACGGATAAATACCCGAAGCACTGAACGAATCCATTTCCCCCGATAGATACGAAGCCAAATCGTTTACGGCCTTTCGTAACGTCGTATCGGGCTTCAGGGGGCCTCCCCCCAAGGTGATGATAACTTCGGGAGCGTCGCTCGATAGCATTACTGACCCCGGTTGATACGCACGATAGAATCCCTCGGCCTGGCGATAGCGGAAGCCCCCGTGTTCGATATCTTCGTAATCACCAAGGCTGAAATCGATGGTTGGGATCGCCGTTGGCTCCGGTGTAGCCGTGCGTGTGGGTGGTGAAGTGACTGATGGTGTAGCCTCCGCCGTTTGCGTCGCGTTGGCATCGGCCGAGACCTTCGCTGCCGTGGCGTCGAGATCGGCTTGCGAAGGACCGCATGCGACCAGCGTTATCAATATCAACAAATACTTCGAACCCAATTTGATCGTCGTTCTCATCTGACCCCGCTCCTGTTCCGAAACTGCGCGGATACGCAACAATAGAACACAAAATCCGGATTGGCAAGCACGAACAGAAGACCGAACAAAGCCTTTCCACTTGGTTCAAGATGCAAGCTGTTGTATAAAGAGACAGAGTTCTTGGGGAGGCGCCTGTGACAGTTCGAACGGGATTCATCACCGGCACCGGCTTTTATACGCTGCCGAATATCCAGATGTCAAAAATAATGCGTGTGGCCACGCCTTTCGGTAAAGCCGACGTGCAAATCGCCCGTCTGGAAGGCCAGCAGATCGCCTTCCTCCCCCGCCACGGCGTGAACCACCGGCTTGCACCGGACGAAATTAACTACCGCGCCAACATCTACGCCCTGCACGAACTCGGAGTCGAACGCATCCTTGCAACCAGCGTCTGCGGTTCGCTGATTCCGGACTGGCAGCCCGGCACACTGGTGTTGATCGACCAGTTCCTCAATTTCACAACAGGTCGCCCGGACAGCTTCTACCCGCTGGGCGGAAAGTTGGCCCACGTCGACGTGACCGACCCCTACTGCCCCACCCTGCACGGCGCCATGGCCAGATCGGCCGCGGAACTCGACATCGACCTGCAGCGCGGGGCCACGTACGCCTGTTTCTCCGGGCCGCGATTCGAGACCCGGGCGGAAATCGAGATGGTCCGCCGGCTGGACGGCCATTTGGTCGGGCAAACCAACTACCCCGAATGCGTGCTCGCACGCGAGCTGGCGATGTGCTACGCCACCCTGGGCGTCGTCAGCAATCCGGCGGCGGGTATGGGATCGAGCCTGAGCGCCGGCGAAGTGATGATGAATCTGCAAGGTATGGGGGATAGCATCGGCCGTTTGTTCGAAGGCGTCATTCGCCTGCTGCCCGAGCCGTACGACTGCGCTTGCCGCCACGCGCTCGACGAGGCGTTTCTCTAGATGACTTCCGCCTCAGCTTGAAAGGAAGCGACATGAAACCATCTATCGACCTGCTGATCGAGAACGGTTTGATCGTCACCATGGACGACGCCGACCGGGTCATCGAGGACGGCGCGGTGGCCATCCGGGAGGCCGAAATCATCGACGTCGGAACCACATCCGAACTGCACGCCAGGTACGCGGCGAAGGAGGAAATCGACGCCGGTGAGCACATCGTCATGCCGGGATTGATCAACGCCCATTCCCATCTGGCGATGACCCTGTTCCGCGGCTTCGCCGACGACCTGCCGCTCGACCCGTTTCTGGCGCGGGTGTGGGAGGCGGAAGGCCGCTTCATCCACCCGGATACGGTGACAATCGGCACGCGCCTCGCTTTCGCCGAGATGATCCGCGGCGGCACGACCATGGCGCTGGACATGTACTGGTTTCCGGAAGCTTCGGCGGATGTGGCCAGCGAAACCGGTTTTCGTTTGATCAACGGTCCAATTTTCGTCGATTTCGACGGCCCGGACGGCATTCCCGCAGCCGAGCGTGCACCTCGTGGACGGGAGTTTTTCCAGCGCTACGCGGAAAATCCCTTCGTCCTGCCCTGCGTCCTGCCGCACGGCACCTACACCGTCTCGCCGGATATCCTCAGGCAGGCCTGGGAACTTGTCGTCGAATACGAAGCCCTCTTTCACACCCACGCTTCCGAGACGGCGGGCGAAGTCAGCACGGTGCGCGAGAGATACGGGATGACGCCTCCGCAGCATCTCGATCACCTGGGACTTTTAAGCCCGCGCACCAGCCTGGCGCACTGTGTCCACCTGAGCGACGACGACATCCGGCTCATCGCCGAGCGCGGCGCTGCGGCCGTCCACTGCCCGATTTCCAATCTCAAGATGGGCTCCGGCATCGCTCCGCTGCCCAAGATGCACGCCGCCGGCATCCCCATCGTGCTGGGCACCGACGGCGCGGCGACGGGCAACGATCTGGACATGTGGAAGCAGATGCGCCTCGCCGCCATTCTGCATCGCGGCGTGAATCACGACCCCACCTTCAACTCCGCAGAGAACGTGGTCGCTTGTGCGACACGCCAGGCGGCAGCGGCCTTGGGCATCGGCGACCGATTCGGTTCGCTCGCAGCCGGCAAGTACGCCGACCTGATCCTGATCGATCTCGGCAGCGAACATCTCGTACCGATGTACGACGTGTTCTCGCACCTGGTGTACGCTGTGGGGCGCGAGGACGTGTCCACGGTGATCATCCACGGTCGGCTAGTCATGCGACAGCGCGAGCTGCTGACCATCGACGAAGCCGAAACGGTGGCCCGTACGCGCGAACTGGCGGCAGGGTACGCCGAGGCCATGCCGCTTCCATAAGAAGGCGTGATCCCCAACAGGATTTCACCCGCTTGACATATCGAAGTTTATCGATATAATAAACACGATGCCGAAAGAATCGGATTCATTGGACACCGTAACCTTTGCCAAAGCGTTGGCGGACGAAACCCGCCAGCGGATCATGGCATTCTGCTGCTGTCAGGCCAGAAGCGTGAACGAGATCGTGGAGGCGCTCGACGTCACCCAGCCTACTGTTTCGCACCATCTGGCGATCCTGCGCAACGCCAACCTGGTCAACGTCAGACGCAAAGGCAAGCAGGTGTTCTACGAACTCAACCAGGGGCGTCTGGCCGACGCGTGCTGCGTCGTGGCAGTCACATTCGCCCCTGAGCATCCTGTGGAGGTGAAAGAGTGATCCATATTTTTTTAGGATGTAACATCGAAATATGTAAATACGTCGATAAGGAGAGTGTACGATGAATAACAAGCAGAAAACGTCCGAAACGAGCAACATCCGCAGCAAGGTTCGTGAACATTACGGCAACTTTGCCGTGAAGTTCGATCCCCAGAGTGCAGGAGGATGCTGCGGATCGAGCGCCGGCAACGAATCGATTCAACTTTCGATCTATGAAACCCCGGATGTCGACAGCCTCCCCGTCGACGTCACGGGGATCTCGGCGGGCTGCGGGGATCCGGTCACGCTGGCGTCGTTAAGGCCCGGGGAAACCGTGCTCGACCTCGGCTCGGGAGGCGGCATCGATTGTTTCCTCGCCGCCCGGAAGGTGGGCGAAAGCGGCAAGGTGATCGGTGTGGACATGACCCCCGAGATGCTCGATAGAGCCCGGGCGAACAAGGCCAAGATCGGGGCGGAAAACGTCGAATTCCGCCTGGGAGAGATCGAGCACCTCCCCGTCGCAGACGACAGCGTGGACGTGATTCTCTCGAACTGCGTCATCAATCTCAGCCCCGACAAGCCCGCCGTGTTCCGTGAAACGTTCCGCGTGCTCAAACCGGGCGGGCGTTTCGCCGTAACCGACATCGTCACGGATGGACCGCTGCCCGAAGTCATCCGCGAGAATCTGGCTGCCTGGTACGGCTGTGTCGCCGGCGCGCTGGACTATCGCGATTACGTCGCCGCTCTGGAAGCCGCCGGGTTCAGCGACGTGCAGGTATCGCGTGTGGAAATCGGACTCGATCCGGCAGACATTGCCGAAGAACTCGAGAAATACGGCATCGAGCTGCCCGAACCCAAAGACGGGGAGCAGAAGCGTATCGCCATGGTCGATGGCAAACCGGTGGAACTCGACCTCGAGGATTTCAATCCGCCTTTCAGCGCCCGCATCAGTGCTCTGAAGCCGGAAGCCTGATCCGGGAGTAGACCTGAAAATCACCTGCGCGTTTCACCCCCCAAGGGGATGTGCGCGCAGGTGAAAGGCGTTATCGTGGGTATATCCCGATCGCAAGGAGCTCCCCATGGAAAGCTTTCTGGCCTATCCCCTCGAGCCGCAGACGCTGGCCGCCGACAGCGACATGCGCACGCTGGCCCGCTTCCGCCGCACGATGTCCCCCGAAGATCAAGCCGTCCTCGACAAGCTGCTCGCCTCCGTGCAGCATCACTGGCCGGTCCGAAAGGCCAGCGCGCATCTAACGCCCCTGGATTTATTGCTCATGACTATGCTCGTCGAACAGAAAAAAGAGATAAACCGCCTGGCCGACTTGATGCAGGACCATCTCGAAACCACTCGGATTACTGAACAAAATTCCTGCTCCAAGAAACATATTCAGGATTAAACAGTAAATCGCCGCTTGATAAGATT